>NZ_JBHXNB010000011.1:0-130811 GCF_042720095.1 Rhodococcus sp. NPDC058505 | reverse complement strand
GACCGAATGTGGGATTCGGTCACTTGATGTGACCGAATCCCACATTCGGTCAGGGAGGAGCGGGTCGCCAGGGCCGTCGCGACGGGTTATCCACAGGGCGCGCAACCGTCCACAGATCTCCGAATATCGCGGGTCGGACCGGCCTCGGGGACGTGACCGCCACCGACGATGTCTGCATGAAGCGCGGAGAGTGGGCCACCGACGTCGAATTCCTGACCTCACACAGCAGGAACGGAGTCATCCGCACCTCGCACCTGCGCGCACTTGGCGTGTCGCCGGGCACCATCACCGGCCGCTGCAGGCCGGGTGGGCGTTGGCAGCGCCTGCTTCCGGGGATCATCCTTCTGCACAACAGTTCTCCCACAAGACTTCAGCGCAACACCGCGGCGCTGATGTATGGCGGGCGCGACAGCATGCTGACCGCCCACGCGGCGCTCGCAGCGCACGGATACCAGCGGTCGGCATCGATGAGCGACGTCCTGCTGTTGATCCCCGCCGACCACTATCGGCAGTCGAATGCCTTCGTCCGTGTCGAACGGACGTGGCGCATGCCGGAACCCGTGATCCGCGGGACGCTTCGGTGCGCGCCGATCACGAGGGCCGTCCTCGACGCAGCGCGGCGTACTCGCGTGACGAACGACTGTCGCGCGCTGCTCGCGGACGCTATCCAGACCGGGGGCACGACGGTCGACGAATTGGCGATCGAACTCGCCGAAGGATCCTGCCGCGGCACGGCGCTGCCCCGGTCAGTGCTCCGGGAACTGGGAGCCGACGCACACTCCGTCGCCGAAATCGATGCGCAGCAGCTCTACGCCCGGAGCGGACTCCCCACCATGAAGCACAACCGGGCGGTCGAGACCGCGTCCGGCGAATTCATCGCCTCCCCCGATGGGTGGATCGACGACGTGGCGATGGTGTGGGAGATCGACTCGATCAAGCATCACTACACGACCTTCGATCATGAACGCACCCTCGAGCGGCGGGCCCGAATGCAGAGCCACGGGATCATCGTGCTCACCCACCTGCCCCGAGCAATCAGCGAGAAGCCGGCCCTGGTTCTTCAGCAGCTACGGGAAAACTATGACTTGGCCCGGTCGAGACCCCGGCCGAATGTCCGCCTCCGGCCGAAGAAGGCTCCCACCGCCTGAACGGGCCGTCGCCCCCGTGCTGTTCCCTCCCGGCTCCGCTCCCGACCGGTGGCACTCCGCTCCCGACCGGTGGCACTCCGCTCCCGACCGCTGACCGAATGTGGGATTGGGTCACACCAAGTGACCGAATCCCACATTCGGTCAGCGGCGGGGCGGTCAGCGGCGGGGCGGGTTCGGGGCGGTCAGCGGCGGGGGGGCGGGGCGGGGCGGCGGCGGGTGGCTAGTCCGCGACGATCGCGTCGGCCTCGATTTCGATCAGCAGGTCGGCGTCGATCAGCTTGCTGACCTCGAGGATGGTGGTGGCGGGGCGGATCTCGCCGAACACCTCGCCGTGCGCGAGTCCCGCCTCCTCCCAGCGGCTCATGTCCGTGAGGAACATGCGGGTGCGGATGACGTCCTGGGGGCGCGCGCCCGCCTCGGCGAGGGCGGCGACGATGCGGCGCAGCGCCTCGCGGGTCTGCTCGGCGAGACTGTCGCCGCCGACCGGCCCGTCGGGCCCCGACGCGGTGGTGCCGGACACGGACACCTGCGCGCCGATGCGGACGGCCCGCGAGTACCCGATCTTCGCTTCCCAATCGGAGCCGGACGAGATGTTGTTTCGATTCGACATTCCGTGGATTGTGTCAGGCCGCCCGACGGCGACGTCAGCGGCGGGTGTGCTGCTCGGCGACGAAGCGGCGGAACGGCTCGAGTGCCTCGTCGTCGAGGTGCGGACCGCTCACCTCGATCCCGACGCCAGCGGAGCCGACGACGTCGGCACAGCCGAGCGCGAAGCGGGGCCCCTCGTCCGCGAGAATCGCACCGAACTGCGTTGCTGCCGCACCGAACACGACCCGGCGCACTCCGGCCCACACCATCGCGGCCGCGCACATCGGGCACGGCTCACCGGACGCATACACGACCGCGCCGGCCATCCGCTCCGTGTTGCCCTCCGCGCAGGCGGTGGTGATCGCGTCGAGTTCGGCGTGCCCGGTCACGTCGCCCGACGTCGCCACCGAGTTCGCGCCCTCGCTGACCACGGCCCCTGCGGCGTCGACGATCACGGCCCCGAATGGTCGGTTCCCCGCGTCGCCGGTCTCGACCGCCAGCGCGATCGCCCTGCGCAGGTGACGGATGTCGGTGCTATCCGGTCCGGTCACGCGGTCGCTCCCTCCGTGGTTCCGTTCTTGCGCACCAACGCATTCGCGCCGATTCCCGCGACAATGAAGGCGATGCCAAGCCAGGTCGGCCCACCGTCCATCGCGAGGGTGACGATACCGATCGGGATCAACCAGGTCGCGAGCGGAGCGATCAGGTCGGTCAGTCCCGGCGCCCGCGCGGAGGGCTGCCCCGCCGCTGCCGCGGCGCGGGCGGTGGCGACGTCCGGGTACCACTGGGTGAACTGCAGTGCGCACAGGATGGCCGCGGTTTGGATCACCCAGCCGGTCCAGATGTTGTCGGCGTCGTGCAGGACCGCGTCGCCGTAGAAGCCGGCGCCGGTGGCGACGAGGAACGCGAGCGCCCACGCGCCGGTGATCACGTAGTTCACCCTGATGAACGCTGGACTGTCCCAGTACTCCTCCTCGACCTCCTCGCGGGCGTATTGGAGCGTGAACGGCATTCGGGCGATCATCGACCCAACGGCGATCAGGAACAGCGTGATGTTCGCGATCTCCCCGATCCACGTCTCCATCCACTCCTCGCCTGCCTCGTCGACCACGAAGTGCGCGACGACGAGCGCCGCGAAGAAGAGCACGTCGATGACGCCGAGCAGCTTCACCGACCGACCACGGACGCGGTCGACGATCAGGAACGCAACGGACATCGCCAGCGCGACACCGGCGGCGACCTCGAGACGCCCGGGACCCTGGAAGACCGCAAGCACGATCCACGGCGCCAGCCCGGTCAGCGGACCGTCGAGCAGGGACGCGAACGCCTCGAAAGCCCGGCGGGCCGGAGTGGATGGCGGTCCCGCCGTGGCGTCCCCGCGGTCGAATCGGTTCGCTTGGGGTCCGGATCCGTCCGAGGCGGACACCCGTTCGACGTTTCCCACCATCGCTCTTCCCTCGCCATCGGCCACTGGGTGCGCGGAGCATCGAACCGCAGCATATCGCCGCGCGAGGGCGGGAATCGGCCTAATGCGACGGATCCGGTGGCCGGATCCCGGCGGCTCGGGACACAGATGCGTAAACCCTCAAGGTGAACTAGAGACTATAACCTGAGGCAGGTGGATCGACGGCACCGGGCAGGCGTGTCGTTCCCCGCCGGAATCACGGGTGGATTACAGTCAGCCCGGGCAATATCGCGAAATCGACGCGATGAGGAGGTCAATGTGCGCGAGCTCTCCGTGATCGGACTCGAGCCCGGCGGATCGCACGTGGTGTGTGCGGATCCCGACACCGGCGAACGGTTCCGGATTCCCGCCGACGACAAGCTACGCGCCGCGTCCCGCGGCGACATCGCTCGGTTCGGCCAGATCGAGATCGAGGCGGAAAGCCAAATGCGGCCCCGCGAGATCCAGGCCCGCATCCGCGGCGGCGCCACGATCGAGCAGGTCGCCGAGGAGGCCGGAGTGTCGGCCAAGCGGATCGAGCGATTCGCTCACCCGGTCCTGCTCGAACGTGCCCGCGCCGCCGAACTCGCCCAGGGTGGCCACCCGGTCCGCGAGAACGGTCCGACCGTGCAGACCCTCGCCGAGATCGTGTCGATGGCCTTCCGCGCCCGCGGGCACGATCTCGACGACGCGGATTGGGACGCCTGGCGCGACGAGGAGGGGCACTGGGTTGCCCAGCTGCAGTGGCAGGCCGGGCGCACCCGCAACGCCGCGCACTGGCGGTTCCAGCCCGACTCGCACGGCGGCACCATTGCCGCCCTCGATTCCGCAGCAACGGACCTGATCGATCCCGACTTCGGTCGGCCGCTGCGGAGCCTCGCCCCGCTTGCCCTCTCCCCGGCCCTCGACGCCGAGGTCGAGGTCGAGGAGGTCGTCGAGCCCCCCGCCGAGCCGGAGCCGGAACCCATTCCGGACCTCGCGACGGAGACCGAGCCGAAGCAGGCACCCCAGCAACAGGGCGGCAAGGACAAGCGCGGCAAGCCGCATCTCCCGTCGTGGGACGACGTCCTGCTCGGGGTCCGCAGCAGCGGGCGCGGGTAGCCCGCCGCCCCCGCCGCCCCCGGCTTACAGTAACCTTTGGTAACACATATCGAAGGACGGCCAGGGGGACCACGTGCTGACGCTCGACTTGACCAAACTGACCGACGCCCTGCCAAGCCGGGACGACGTCGCCGTCGCCGCCCGCAACGCCTGGGCGCTCACGGTCGGGGGTGGCGTCGCCCCCGCCGACCCCACCCCGTCCGAGCTGCTGCGCGGCGGACCTCACCGGGACCTCTACCGGTTCGGACCTCCCCCGGCCCGGGACGCCCGCCCGGTGCTGCTGGTTCCGCCGCTGGCGGTCCCCGCCTCCTGCTACGACCTGCGCCCGAGCCAGAGCCTGGCCGCACACCTCGTCGAGCGGGGGCACGCCACCCACCTCCTCGACTACGGCACCATGACCTCGGCCGACGGCGACCTGGGGTTCGAGTCGTGGGCCGAGGACATCGTCCCGGACGCGGTGCGGCACATCAGCGAACGCCACGACGGCGCCGCCGTCGACCTGATCGGGTGGAGCCTCGGCGGAACCATCTCGCTGCTCACCGCCGCGGGCCAACCGGACCTCCCGATCCGCTCCGTCACCGCGATCGGCACCCCCCTCGACTACACCCGCATCCCGGTCATCAGCCCGCTGCGGATGATCGGCAGGGTCACGACCGAGCGCCCGCTGACCGCGGTCACCCGACGACTCGGCGGGCTGCCCGCCCCGATCGTCCAGGCCTCGTACCGGGTCACCGCACCGCACCGGGAACTGTTCAAGCCGTGGTTCATCGCCCGGAACCTGCGCAACACCGAGTCGCTCGCCCGAATGGAGGCCATTGACCGGTTCATGGCGGAGATGCCCGGTTACCCGGCCCGGGTCTTCGACCAGATGTGCTCCCAGCTGATTCTTGGAAACCATTTGGCAGCAGGAGAATTCAACTACGGCACCCACGCGGTTCGACTCGCGGACGTGCGGGTTCCGGTGCTCGGGGTCGGCGGAACCACCGATGTGATCGCACCCGCCGCTGCGGTCGAACCGATCACCGATCTGCTGACCGGATCGCCCTATGTCCGCTTCGAGGCGGTCGCGGGCAGCCATCTCGGTCTCGTGGCCGGTCCCGGAGCGCGGGACACCACCTGGCCGATTATCGACGAGTTCCTCGGTTCGGTTTCGCACGACCCGGCCGACGCACGGTGCGCCGACCCGGAATCGACCGCGAGCGTCGTACCCTCGTAGAAAGCCGACGGAAGCGGGGTGCACCGGTGGGGCCGAGAGCATCAACGATCTGGTACGTCGACATCCCCGACCCCGCCGCGGTGCTCCGCGACCGCCCCGCCCCCGACGCCGACGCGGCCCGGGCGCTCGCATCCCGCCTGTACCCCGAAACCGTTGCGGTACCACTGCAATCCGGAACGCTGGCCGATTCGGCCGCGCCAGCCGGGCGGCAGGTGTTCATCGGCAGCTACCCGGGGGTGACCGTGGTGTGCGAGCCGACCCTGGCCGTGAACCGGCCGTCGCTGATCGACGAATCCTGGACCAGCCGACTCGAATCCGAACACACCTACCTGGTCTGCGCCGAGGACACGACCCCGTGGGGTGCGTTCGCGTGCTGGGAACGCGGCGAGCTGCGCAGGTCGTTCAGTGCGACATCGGCGTTCATCCACGAGAACATCGGCCTGCCCCTGGTGTGGGAACGCGAGTTCTGGGGCGGCGAGCACCCCGCCGAGCGCCCGATCGACGTGCTGCCCGATCCGCAGACACTCCCCTTCGATCCCGGCGAGTTCGCCGACGCGGCGAACCTGCACTGGCTCGGCTTCCGCCATTCGACGCCCGCCGCGGCCAACGCGACCGGTGTCGCCGACGTGGCGCTCTGCGGATTCACCCTCTACGCGGCAGGCACGGAACCGGTCGCCCCGCCCGCGGAGCCCGAGCACCGGGGCCTGCGCGGATGGTGGCGCAGGCGCGCAGGCTGACCGTTCGGCGGACCAGGCATCAGCGTGCCCCCAGCAGCAGGGCGACCCACCCCAGCACCACCCCCGCCGCGGCGCCGTACACCACCCACCGCCACACCGGGACCGCGCGCCACTGCCAGACGGTCGGCGCGACCCCCGCCACCACGACCACGTTCACCACGAGCGCGAGCAGCGGGTGCACCGCGATCATCGCTGCGCCACAGGCAATCACCGCCACCGTGACCAGAACCGCGGAGAACCCGGCGACGACCAGCGCCGGACCGCTCATCCGAGCCGGACCCGCTCGTAGAACGCCATCGCCGCCGCGGTCGCCACGTTGAGCGAATCGGTGCCGGGCGCCATCGGGATGCGGGCCCGGACATCGGTCTTGCGCATCGTGTATTCGGACAGCCCCGGCCCCTCCGCCCCGAGCAGCAGCGCCACCTTCTCCCCCGTCATCGCCTCGGCCAGCGTGTCCGCGGCCGGATTCGGGGTCAGCGAGATGAGCTGAAAACCATTGTCCCGCAAGTGCTGCAATCCGTGCGGCCACTCCGGAACCCGAGCGAACGGCACCCGCAGCACGTGCCCCATCGACACCCGAACGGCCCGGCGGTACAGGGGGTCGGCGCATCGGTCGCCGAACAGCACGGCGTCCACCCCGAGGCCGGCCGCGTTGCGGAACATCGAGCCGATGTTCTCGTGATCGTTGACCCCCTCGAGGACCGCGACGGTCCGCGCCCCAGCGAGCACCCCATCGAGGTCGAGCGGCGGCGGGCGATGCGCAGCGGCCAGCACACCACGGTTGAGGTGGAACCCCACCACCGCAGCCATCACCTCCGCCGACGTGCGGTAGAACGGCACGTCGACGCCGGCGAGGTCCGCGGACAGCTCACCGAGCCTGCGGTCGACACCGAGCAGGCTGATTGGCTGGAACCGGGACGACAACAGCCGCTGCGCAACGAGAACCCCCTCGGCGATGACCAGCCCCTTGCCCTCGGGGAGGTCGGGTCGACGGTCGGAGGAGTTCAGATCACGGAAGTCGTCCAGCCTCGGATCCGCCGGGTCGTCGATGTCGATTACGTCAGCCACCCGACCATCTTGCCGCAGGGCAGAAAGGGCGCCTCCGCCGCGCCGCGACCGGGCCCGCTGCACCTGCCCTAATCGGAGTTGGTGACGAATCCGCCGATGATGTCGATCGAGCGCCGCAGCACGGCCAGCTGCTCCGGATCGAGTCCGGCCAGCTGATCGGTCATCCACTTCTCCCGCGCGCTGGTCTCGTCGGCGAGCAGCGCGTGGCCCGCATCCGTCAGGGAGACGATGATCTGCCTGCCGTCGGTGGGGTGCGGGGTGCGGGAGACCATTCCCCCCTCCGCCAGCGACGCGATGACACGGGTCATCGACGGCGGCTGCACCCGCTCCTTCGACGCGAGCCCGCCGGGTGTCATCGGTCCGTGCTCGTCGAGGCTGGCCAGGGCGGACAGTTGCGTCAGCGACACCGGGGAATCTGCCCGGCGGCCACGCAGATGCCGCGACAGACGCACGACGGCCAGGGAGAGATCGCTGGCGAGTGAGCGGGTATCCAAGGTCACTCACGGAGGATACGGCACTGGCCCGCAACTATTTCAGGTAATCGCGTCGGTTATGGGGCCGACAGCAAAATACGCGACAAACAGGGCGGCGACAACCCACAGCAGCGGATGAATCTGCTTCGCCTTGCCGCTCGCCGCTCCGATCACCACCCAGGCGATGAACCCGACACCGATCCCGTTTGCGATCGAGTAGGTGAACGGCATGACGACGATCGTGAGAAACGCGGGCAGCGCGATGTCGAACCGGGTGAAGTCGATGTCCCGGACCTGCCCGATCATCAGCGCGCCGACCACGACCAGCGCGGGCGCGGCCGCCTCGATCGGCACGATCTCGTACAGCGGGGTCAGGAACATCGCGGCGAGAAACAGCACCCCGGTCACGACGTTCGCCAGGCCGGTGCGCGCCCCTTCGGCGATACCCGAGGCGGACTCGACGAAGACGGTGTTGGAGGAGGCGGAGGCACCGCCGCCGACGATCGCGCCCGCGCCCTCGACGACGAAGGCCTTCCCGATCCCCGGCAGGTTGCCGTGCTCGTCGGTGAGCCCGGCCTCCTTGCCGAGGCCGGTCATTGTGCCCATCGCGTCGAAGAAGTTGGCGAGCACCAGCGTGAACACCAGCAAACTGGCCGCCAACACACCGATCCGGGTGAACGCCCCGAACAGGTTGACGTCACCGACGAGGCTCAGGTCCGGCATCTGGGTGAGCACGTCCGGAAGTCCGGGCACGCTCAAATTCCAGCCCTTGGGGTCGACGCCCTTGGACGGACCGACGTCGAAGACGGCCTCCAGGATCGCGGCGAGCACGGTGGTGACGACGATGCCGATGAGCAGGCCACCGCGCACCTTCCGCGCCACCAGGACTCCCATCAGCAGCACGCCGAACACGAAGATGACCGTCGGCCACGACGCGATGGATCCCCCGATGCCGAGCCCGACGGGCACGGTGGTGCCTGCCACGTCCGGGATGCGCCGGACGAAGCCGGCATCGACGAAACCGATGAACGCGATGAACATGCCGATGCCTGCGACGATCGCCGACTTCAGCGCATCGGGCACCGCGTTGAACACCGCGGTTCGGAAGCCCGACACCGCCAGTGCCACGATGATGAGGCCGTCGATCACGACCAGGCCCATCGCCTCCGGCCAGGTCACCTGCGGCGCGATGGTCACCGCGAGCAGCGCGTTGATGCCGAGGCCCGCCGCGATGCCGAACGGATAGTTCGCGATGATGCCGAAGGCGATGCTCATCACGCCCGCGACGAGCGCGGTCACCGCCGCGACCTGACTCACCGGCAGGATGTTGCCGAGCACATCGGTCTTGGCGGACGCGTCGTCCGGCGAGAAGCTGCCGAGGATGAGCGGGTTCAGCACCACGATGTACGACATCGCCACGAATGTGACGAGACCGCCGCGCATCTCCTTGCTCAGCGTCGATCCACGCTCGGTGATCTTGAAGTAGTTGTCGAGTATCCGCGGGGTGCCCGCCATCGTCCCGTCCTCAGTTGCCCAGGGTGCGACGCACCGTTCGCGCCTTCGGAGAGACTAGGGCATTCGGCGCGATCGGGCCCGGTGGCCGGTACCGTTGTGTCGGTGAGCACGCCCCGCAACGATCCCCTGCTTCCCGCCCGGTTGATCGACCCCCGCCCGGTGCTCGCACTGGGCACCGCGGCCTGGATGACGGCGACGATTCTGGTGCTGCTGGTCGGCGACCGGTGGGAGCCGCTGCTGCCGATCTGCCTGGCCGGACTCGCGTTCGGGGCGCTCGGGTCGGCACTGTTCCTTGCCCAGCGGCGCGCGGCGCGGCGCGGCAGCCGGACCGCGCAACGCGGGCTCAGCTAACCACGGCTCGTCGCGCGGCATACCGGGCAGTGGCCCAGATCCACAGCGCCGCCCATGCCACCCCGAGCAGCCAGCCCGCCAGCACGTCGGTGAGCCAGTGCGCGGCAAGGTATACCCGGGACAGCCCGATCCCGGCGGTCCACAGCACGAGCAGCGTCGCCGGGAGCGGTCCGAGTGCGCCTCTGGTGCGGACCAGCACCGCGCCGAGCACGCACACCAGGATCGCCGACATCATCGCGTGCCCGGACGGGAACGAATGGGTCAGCTCGTCGACCAGACGGTCCGGGAACGGCGGTCGCGCCCGGCCGACCACCAGCTTCGACGCGCTCATCAGCAGGAATCCGCTGACCATCGCGCCCGCGACGAGCACGGCATCGACGCCGCGTCCGCGGGCCAGCAGCGCGAGCATGACAGCGGCGGTGATCGCGGCCGCGACGACCGTGTCGCCGAGGTGGGTGATCACGGTGACGACCTCGGTCAGCCAGGGCGTCCGCCAGTGCAGGACCTGGTCGAGGACCGCCCCGTCGATCGGGTCACCAACCACCGGTCGGCCCCGGCCCGAGCCTGCGGGCGTCGGCGTGGGTGCGACCCGCCCCGTCCACCCACCACGGCACCTCGACGTCGGCCTCGACCGCCCCGGACAGTCGCACCGTCAGCGTCTCGTGCAGCACCAGGACCCCGGCAGGCAGCGACCGACCGGACGTGACCGCGGCGAGCACCGCGCCCGCCTCGCGCGCCGGGTCGACGGTGCGCCCGGTCCCGAGCACCTCCCCGCGCACCGCCTCCGACGCGGGCGGCAGGTCCAGCAGGTCCGCGAGCGCCCCGGCGGACGCCAGGTCGCCGACCACCAGCCGCCCGGCCGGGACGGCGGCCGCCAGCCACGGCCGGTCCAGCACCATCGCGTCGGCGGGGTCCGCGACGGCGCCGTCGACGGCGCGGACCCGGGTGGGGGGCGGCAACGCGTCCAGGTCGAGCAGGCCCGCCGCGGTTGCCTCCGCCAGCAGCCGGTGGGTGCGCACCGTCACCGCGGGGGTTGCGACCCGGTCCGGGTCGGCGAGCCGCTCGATCAGCAGGTCGGCGAGGGCCTGGTCGTCGACGCGGTCCGCGGCCAACGCGCCCGCCAGTGCCGCGGCGTCGGGATGGTCCAGCGGGTCGAGCAGGCCCTCGAAGGTCGGGTCGTCGGGGGAACGCAGCGACCCCAACGGGACACCGTCCACGCCGGCGTGCCGTCGCAACCACCACGCGGTGTAGCCGCCCCGGTCGGCGAGCAGGGCGGCGGTCTCGGGCCCGGCGGCGAGCAGGGTCAGCGCCTGCCGCCACGCACCGGGGGCGACGAGGTCGAGGTCCCGGACCGCGAGCAGTACCTCCGGGTCATCGGGCAACGTTGCCCACCACTCGGATTCGCGGTCCAGGTGGTGGTCGGGGCCGGTCGGCAGTTCCTCACGCACCACCGTGAAGCCCCATCCGACGCCGAGCGCCAGCAGCGCGTCGGAGCCGTGGGCGTCGACGACCCGGGCGGCAACGGTGGTGAACGGTGAGTCCTCGTCGAGCACGGCGGCCAGCGGCGCACCGGGGAGCAGCAGTTCGTCGGCGGGACGCAGGTCGCCCGCCTCGTCGGGCAATGGCAGCGCACCAAGCCAGCCGGGCAGCGGCCCCTGCCCGGCCGCGGCCGCCACCAGCGGCAGCACGACGTCCACGAGTTCCGTTGCGGCACCGTCACGGTCGTCGAGCCAGCCGTCGTCGTCGTACTCGATCCGTTCCCGCAGTGCCGGGTCGCCGAGCACGTCGAGCACCCCGACCGTGGTGGCGCCGAGCCGGGTCAGCAGCGGATGCGCCGCGTCCGGATGGACCAGTCGGATCCAGTCCACCCCGCGTCCGGCCGCGCCGAGGTCGTGGCCGAGGAGGGTGGTGCGCGGGCCGGTCACGGTCCGGCCGTCGGTGAGCGGCACCGGGATCGCGGCCAACTCCTCGGCCGCGAGGGGGTCGACGACGAGCGGGAGGAGCGCGTCGTACAGCCGGGCCCACCAGCCGGGATCCCGGTCCAGTCCGGCGAGGAGTTCGGCGAGCCGCGCCAACCCGAGCCGGTGCACCCCGACCGCGCCGAGCGCGCGAGCCGCCGCGACGCCGGACATCTCGGCGGTGAGCAGTCCCGGGACCACGTCGGCGAGCAGGTCGCCGAGATCGTCGTCGAGCCCGGGCAGCACGGCTGCGTCGCCGGGGCGCAGGATTCCGCCTGCGGCGCCGGGCAGCCAGGGATGGTCGGCGAGGCGCCGCAGCACCGCCTCCCGCAACTGCTCGTCCACCTCGCCACGCGCAAAGCCGGGGGTGGGAAGAAGCGCGATCCGCTGCGAAACAGGCAGGGACGCAACGAACTCTGCGTATCCGTCGGCGAGGTGTGCGATCGCGGCGCCGGGCAGGATGCGACGGCGGTCCGGCTGCAGCTCGGCGTCCGCGATCACCATCGCCGGCAGCGAGAGCTCCTCGTCGGAGCGGGTCGGGGCCCGCAGGACGTCGCTGGCCAGCGGCCGCACCACCCCCCCGGCGACCGGCACCAGGAATCGTGCCGTCGGTCCCGCGTACTGCCACCAGGTCCGGTCCCCGACGACGACCTCACCGACCCCATCACCGAGATCCCGTTCGGTGCGCGTGAACTCCCGGTCGCCGATCCGGATCGACTGCAACGCAGGAAGTTCCAGCAGCAGGTCGACCGCCTCGGCGGTCATCGCGGCCAGCAGCGCTGCGCCGTCGACGTCGGGCAGCAACCTCAGCACGACCTCGGTGTCGAAGCCCGGCGCGGGGGCCGCGTCGCTGGCCCACGCCAGCCGCAGCACCGGCACCCCGGCGTCGGGTTCGGGCAGCCCGGCCCGGGTGATCTCGGCGCGGGTGCGGCGGGCGGAGAACACCACCGACCCGGTCACCGACCGCAGCTCGGCCTCGTCCGCGACGGCGAGGACCGCCGTGAACCCGACCCCGAACCTGCCGACCCCTTCACGTTTGCCGGAGACCCGCAGCGCGGCCAGTGCCTGCACACCGGCCGCATCCAGGGGGGAGCCGACGTTCGCGATGTGCAGCATCCGGCCGTCGAGCCGGACGTCGAGCCGCCCGGGAACGCGGGCGGCCGCCGCGGCGTCGGCCGCGTTCTGCGCGAGTTCGGTGAGGATCCGGTCGCGGTAGCCGCCGCGGACGAAGTCTGCCTCGGTGACCGCGTCCTCCCGCAGCCGCGTCGGCGACGAGGTCCAGGCGAGCAGGGTCGCCGCGCGGAGCGCCTCGGTGCCGAAGGGGTCGGTCACTCGGTCGGCGCCGCGTCCGTCTCGGCGTCGGGCCGCTCGTTCGTGGTCGGCTCCGTCGCGGTCGCGGGCTCGCCCGCGACCGTCTCGACCGCCGCCGCGGTCGGCTGCGGCAGCGTCACGACCTCAAGCGCGCCGTCGTCGTAGGCGTCGTAACGCGGGGTGCCCGCACCGGTAGGCAGTTCTGTGTCGGAGTGGGCGCCGCAGCCGTACTCGGCGTGCACCACGTGCCCGTCGGCGGACAGTTCGTTGCCGCACACCCCGAACGCCGCCCGCAGCGAGCCGGCGAGCGGCAGGTAGAACCCGCACAGCCCGCACGTGGAGGGGGCGGCCTTCGCCATCTCCGAGTCGGGTCCGAAGTCGCCGTCGCGCCAGCGTTGCGCGGCGTCGAGACGACCCTCACGGCTGAGGACCTGCTGGCGGCCGAGCCCGACCTCGCGGGCCACGTCGTCGACGACCGGGTCACCGGTCGCCACGTATCCCGGCGCGAGCCGCGGATCCTGGGCGCGGGGGGCGAGCAGGTCGCCCGGCGACAGGTCGCCGGCACGCACCCGCTGATCCCACGGCAGCCAGTCCGGCGCGACGAGGGCGTCCGGGCCGGGCAGCAGCGCGGACTCGTTGACGGTCACCCGATCCGAATCGGGCAGCGCGGACAGCACCACCGCCCACTGCCAGCCGTGGTAGCCGGGCAGCGTCGCCTCGAAGCGGTGCGTCGCGGTGTTCTCGTCCTCGGCGGTCACGCCGAGGTGCGCGCCGACCTGCACCTCGCCGAGGTCGGTCAACGCCCTGCGCGCGAACTCCACGGCCTCGGCAAGAAGGGGACGCACGGGGGCAAGCTCGGGGGCAGATGACAGACTCACATCTTCATTTTGCCGCATTGCGTGCGGCGTGCACCCGCTCGGGCTGCGATGCTTGCATCGTGACCCGGTTCCGACTGCTCGGCCTCGCCGTCGCGGCGACCGTCCTTACCCTCGGCAGCTGCGCGGCGGGGTCCTCCGACGACCCCGGCTCCTCGGGTCTCGGCTCGTCCGGGTCGGTGCCGACCCTGCGCGTCGACGTCCTCGACCGCCGACCCCACGATCCCACCGCATTCACCCAGGGTCTCGAGATCGCGGATGGGGCGCTGCTCGAGGGGACCGGGCTGGTCGGCCGGTCGTATGTCACCGCCCGCGACCTCGACACCGGTGCCGAGTTGGCGCGGGCCGACCTGCCCGCCACCATGTTCGGTGAGGGGATCACCGTGGTCGGTGACACCGTGTGGCAGCTGACGTGGCGGGACCAGGTCGCGTTCGCCCGCGACCGGACCACCCTCCGGGAACGTGCCAGGGTCGCGTACGACGGCGAGGGCTGGGGCCTGTGCGCGCAGCCGGACCGGTTGGTGATGAGCGACGGCAGCTCGACCCTCACCTTCCGTGACCCGGCGACCTTCGCCGTGCGCGGCACCGTCGATGTCACCCTCGACGACCGCCGGGTCGACCGGCTCAACGAACTCGAGTGCACCGCCGACGGGATGGTTTATGCGAACGTGTGGCAGACCACCGACATCGTGCGGATCGACCCGGCGAGCGGTGCGGTGGTCGCGGTGATCGACGCATCGGGCCTGCTGACGGAGGCGGAGGCCGCCGAGGCCGACGTCCTCAACGGCATCGCCGCGATCCCCGGCACCGACCGATTCCTGATCACCGGGAAGCTGTATCCGACGATCTTCGATGTGCGCTTCGTCTCCTGACCACGCCGCCACACCGGGGCTTATGGTCCTGTGTCCGACTCCTGGGACAGAATTGGACCCGTGACCGGACCGCACCACCCATCCGAACCCGAGGGCCGTCGGGCAGCGCCCGACGCCGGGCGCGGGTCGGGACATCCCGGCTACCCGAACTACCCGCCGGGTCGACCGTCCGGTCGCCGGGCGCCGCTGCCGCCCCTGCACCCGACGACCCCCCTCGGAGCGCACCCCGACGACGAGGTCGACGACCAGCGGACCGAGCAGGTCCGGGCGCCGAGGCAGGGCGGCCCGAAGCCGCCACCGATTCCACGCAAACTGACGGTCACGCGGGTCGCGGCGATGCGCAGCAGGGAACTGACCAACCGCGGCATCGCGACGTTCCGCAGGGCCGCGACCGCCGACGGCGCCGACAAGTCGGGGCTGACCCACCTGACGTATGCGGTGATGGCGAACTTCGCGACCGACGCCGCGCTCGCCGTCGCCCTCGCCAACACCCTGTTCTTCTCCGCGGCCACCGGCGAGGACAAGACGAAGGTGGCACTGTATCTGCTGATCACGATCGCCCCGTTCGCGGTCATCGCCCCGTTGATCGGACCGGCACTCGACCGGCTGCAGCGCGGTCGGCGGATCGCGCTCGCCGCGTCGTTCGCGCTGCGGACCGTCCTTGCGGTGCTGCTGGTGTTCAACTTCGACAGCTGGGCGCTGTACCCGTGCGCGCTGGGGATGATGGTGCTGAGCAAGTCGTTCTCGGTGCTCAAGAGTGCCGTGACCCCGCGCGTGCTTCCCCCGGACATCGACCTGGTCCGCACCAATTCGCGGTTGACGGTGTTCGGACTGATCGGCGGCACCATCGTCGCTGGCGGCGCAGCGGGCGCGATCGCATTCGCATTCCACTCCACCGGGGTGCTCTGGTTCACCGCCGCGCTCACCGTCCTCGGCGCGTACCTGAGCATGCGCATCCCCGCCTGGGTGGAGGTCACCGAGGGCGAGGTGCCCGCGACCCTCACCTACCACGGCGACGACGCCGTCACCGAGGTGATCACCCGCGAGCAGCGGGAGGCGATCGCGCCCGAGAAGCGCCGGCAGCCGCTCGGCCGCGCGACCATCACCGGGCTGTGGGGAAACGGCACCATCCGTGTGCTCACCGGATTCCTGACGCTGTACATCGCGTTTGTCGCGAAGTCGCGCACCGAACACGAGCCGTGGATGCAGGCGGCGATGCTCGGCCTGGTCGGCGCGGCGGCGGGCATCGGCAACTTCGCGGGCAACGCGACCGGGGCCCGACTGAAGCTGGGCAGGCCCGCCGTCGTCGTGCTGCGCTGCACGGCGGCGGTGACCGCGGTCGCGGTCGTCGCCGCGGTCACCGATAGCCTGCTCACCGCGGCACTCGCCACCCTCGTCGCGTCCGGGGCGAGCGCGCTGGCGAAGGTGTCGCTCGACGCCTCGCTGCAACAGGACCTGCCCGAGGAGTCCATCGCGTCCGGATTCGGTCGTTCCGAAACGGTGCTGCAGCTGAGCTGGGTCCTCGGCGGCGCACTGGGGGTCCTGCTGCCCACCCAGTACTGGATCGGCTTCACCGTCGTGTCGGTGGTGCTGGCCCTCGGCCTGGCCCAGACCGTCCTCACGTACCGTGGCCGGACGCTGCTGCCGGGACTCGGCGGCAAGCGCCCCGAGCACGCGCACCAGGAGGCCCCCGTCGGCCCCGGCGCCCGCACCACCTGACCACGATCCCGCCACCCCGGGCGGGCCCGACGACCGAGAATGGAAACTATGAGCTTGCAAGCCCGGACGAAGAAGATCCTCGCGGCGGTGGTCGTGGTGGCGCTGGTTGCCGCGGGCGGTCTCGCCACCGTCACCGCGTTGCTCGTCCGCGACGCCCCGGAGACCCTGCCCACGATCACCGCCTATGCGCACGGCAAGACCGTCGACGTCGAGGCGGGTGTCTGCGACTCGACCATGCGCTGCGCCGACCTCACGGTCGCGTACCTGCCGGTGCCCGCGGGCTCCCCCCTGCAGCTGTCCCTGCCGAGGGACATCGCGGCCGGCGAGTGGCGGCTCAACGTCCAGTTCGGCGACCCGCGCACCGGCGAGGTGTTCGAGGGCTACCGGGACTACACCCCGGACGAGAACTACTCGGTGACGGTGCCGACCCAAGAGAACGAGCAGCTGCTCGGCGTGATCATCCAGCAGCCGTCGTCCCGGGACTTCGCGCCGGTGTGGGCGCTGCAGACGTTGCCGGATCTGCCGGAGGCCGCGCCCTCCGCCGAGTGAGCGGTGCACCAACGCGAGGAGCCCCCGGTCACGACCGGGGGCTCCTCGCGT
This sequence comes from Rhodococcus sp. NPDC058505, assembly GCF_042720095.1. Lineage (NCBI taxonomy): Bacteria > Bacillati > Actinomycetota > Actinomycetes > Mycobacteriales > Nocardiaceae > Rhodococcus > Rhodococcus sp. NPDC058505. The sequence continues at coordinate 113,835 of NZ_JBHXNB010000011.1, read as the reverse complement.
CTCACCACGGGGGGTGTGCGACTCAGCTGTCGAGTTCGCGGGCGACGGCCCGGACCACCTCGGAAATCCGCTGGGCGGTCTTGCGGTCCGGGTACCGACCCTTGCGCAGGTCCGGCTGCACCTTCGCCTCGAGCAGGGTGATCATGTCCTCGACCATGCCGTGCAACTCGTCGGGGGTGTGCTTGCGCGCGGCGTCGTCGCGGCGACCCGCCCCGGACTGACGCAGGTTCGGCGCCGGGTCGAGCACCTTCAGGCTCAGCGCCTGGGGGCCACGCCGACCGGCGGCCATGCCGAACTCCACCCGCTGGCCCGCCTTGAGGGCCTCGACCCCGTCGGGCAGCGCCGACGACCGGACGTAGACGTCCTCCCCCTCATCCTGGGAGAGGAAGCCGAAGCCCTTTTCAGCGTCGTACCACTTCACCTTGCCGGTAGGCACCGCGTCACCTGCTCATCCACGTAAAACGACCACATAAACGAACGCGCCCCACGAGCGTGGGACGCGATGCCCGCAGTCTACCTCCGCGTGCCCCTGCCGGGCACCCGGGTTTGCTGGCGATACCGTGGAGGCGTGGCACCACGAACCCCCGGCACCGATTCCCCAGCAAGCACGCCGTCCGGCGGCGGGCTGTTGTTCCGCACCGCGATGGTCCTGTTCTTCGCAGGCCTGATCGCGGTGGTCGCGATCTTCGTCATCGCGGCGACCGGACACACCCCCGGGCTCGCGCTGTATCTGCTGGCCCTGCTCTGCCCGATCGGATTCCTCTGCGGGATCGGCGCGGCCCTGCTCGCGGGTCGCCGCACCCGAGGCGGGGAGCACTGATGCGGATCGTCCTCAACATCATCTGGCTGGTGTTCGGCGGGCTGTGGCTCGCGCTCGGCTACTTCCTCGCCGGCGTGATCTGCTGCATCCTGATCGTCACCATCCCGTTCGGCATCGCGTCGTTCCGGATCGGCCTGTACGCGCTGTGGCCGTTCGGCAAGACGGTCGTCGACAAGCCGACGTCGGGTGTGGGGTCGCTGATCGGGAACGTGATCTGGCTGGTGCTGTGCGGGATCTGGCTGGCGATCGGGCACGTGGTGACCGCGGTGGCGATGGCGATCACGATCATCGGAATCCCGCTCGCCATCGCGAACCTGAAGATGGTGCCGATCTCGCTGATGCCGCTGGGCAAGGACATCGTCGACGTCGGGACGACCCGCACCTATCAGGCGGGATATCCGGCATGAGTGTGCCGCCCCGCACGGACGCGGAGCGGAGCTCCAGCACGGGGACGGAGCGGGCCTCCAGCACGGACGCGGGGCGACCCTCCAGTGCGGACGCGGAGCGGACCTCGAGCACCGGCGCCGGGCGGACGCTCCCCGCGCGCCCATGGTTTCTCGGTGTCCTCGCCGTCCTTGCCGCCGCCACCGTCGTCGCGCACGACCGGGTGATTCCGCTGGGGCAGCCGCTGTGGGGGTTCTTCCGCAACGGTCTCGACCTGCTCGTCTATCGCAGTGGCGGCGCCACCGTCCTGACCGATGCCGGTCTCTACGACCACGCGCTGCACGGCGGCATGTGGTGGACGTACCCGCCGTTCTCCGCGGTGATCTTCGCGCCGCTGCGCCTGTTCTCGCCGGAGATGACGACGCTGCTCGGCTACCTGGTGAACTTCGTGGCCCTGTACCTGGTGGTGCTGCTGTGCTGGCGGCAGCTCGGGTACCGCGCCAACCGCACCCTGTACGTCGCCACCGGATTGCTGACCGTGGTCCTGAGCGTCATCGAGCCGGTGCGGACGACGATCTGGCTGGGTCAGGTGAACCTGCTGCTGATGCTGCTGATCGTGTGGGATCTCGGCAGGCCCGAGGGCAGCAGGCTGCGCGGCATCGGGGTGGGCATCGCGGCCGGGATCAAGCTCACGCCCGCGCTGTTCGTTGTGCATCTGCTACTCACCCGGCAGTGGCGGGCCGCGGCGACCGCGGTGGCGGGCTTCGCGGCGACGGTCGCGGTCGGGTGTGTGGTGATCTTCTCCGATTCGCGGGCCTACTGGACCGGGGTGATCTGGCATTCGACGCGGATCGGCGAGACGGCGTGGCCTGCGAATCAATCCGCCTCGGGGGTGCTGGCGCGGTGGCTGCATCTTGCCGAGCCGCCGCGGCTGCTGTGGCTCGGTGTCGCGGTCGCCCTCGCCGGACTCGGCCTTGCCGCGGCTCTCCTCGCGCACCGGCGCGGGCACGCGCTGCTCGCGGTGACGCTGTGCGGCCTGACGTCGTGCGCGGTCTCGCCGTTCTCGTGGGGGCACCACTGGGTGTGGTTCGTGCCGTTGCTGATCCTGGCGATGGATCGGGCGTTGCGCAGCGGCCGCGCGGTGGCCTGGTTGCTGCCTGCCGCGCTCGCGCTTCCGCTACTGATCTGGGCGCACGGGTTCCCGGACGGCGTGTACGGGATCGGGCTGTTCATGGTGCCTGCGCCCGCGGCGCTGGCACCGATCTTCGCCGCGGTGTACCCGTTGCTGTTCGTGGTGATCGCTGCGACCACCCTGGTCGCGTTGGCGCGGACCGGCCCCGCGGCGGGTCCGAAAACACCAGCGGAGCCATGTGATCTGCCTCACATAACGGTTGGGTCACAGCCGGGTCTCGACCGAGCCGCAACCAGCTGACCTGCACAGACGCCGGTGCGGTCGGCCGAAACCGCGGGAAACACGCCGTTCCCGTAGGAGATGACTCACCGCGATCGGCCACGTACGGTCGTCACCGGTCGGTGTTCCGGCCAGTCCGAACCGCCGCGCCAAACCTTGTCCCGCGGAACGGATTCCCACAGATCAACCCAGGGACAAGGACGGGGGACCCACGTCCCCAGTGGACACCGGGAGGCATGCACCAGGCCTCCCTTGGGGTGAAGCCGCTGTTTGCGCCGGTCACGGAGCGAACACGGCCGGGCGACCTCTCAGCCCGAACCCGACAGCTGACCTCGCAGGCGCGTGCGGAGAGGAAAACCCCATGAGTGCTGGACGCCATCGCAAGCCCACGAACACCCGCAAGACGGCAGCCAAGGTCGTCGTCACCACCGCAGTCTTCGGCGCTGCCGGCGCGGCCTTCGCGGCCCCCGCAAGCGCTGCCCCCGACTCCGACTGGGACCGTCTCGCGCAGTGCGAGGCAGGCGGCAACTGGTCGATCAACACCGGCAACGGCTACCACGGCGGGCTGCAGTTCTCCCCCAGCACGTGGACCTCCCACGGCGGCGGCGAGTACGCGGCCACCGCCAACCAGGCCAGCCGCGAGCAGCAGATCGCCGTCGCCGAGAAGGTCCTCGCCTCGCAGGGGTGGGGCGCCTGGCCGTCCTGCTCGTCCAGCCTCGGGCTGGCCAGCGCGCCGACGCAGCGCAGCGCTCCGGCCGCCGCGGCCGAGACCCCCGCGCCGGCGCCCGCCGCGGAGGCCCCCGACGTCACCAGCATCCCCACCACCGACGGCACCGCCGATGTGTTCGACCGGCTCGACAGCACCCTGCAGGCCGTGAAGGCCCGGGGCATCGCCGTCGACCCGCAGGTCGAGTCCCTGTACGAGCAGGCGAAGCTCAACCCGCAGGTCATCGACTTCCTCAAGACCTACGCGCCGCTGGTCGCACAGCGCTAGCCAGTGCACGAGAAAGGCCCCGCACCAAACCGGTGCGGGGCCTTTCTGCTGCTCGCCTTGGCGTCAGCGGTTGATGACGGTGACGGGATGGACGTAGGGCAGCTCGGACACCGGCCGCGGGAACTCGGTCTCCTCACCGAACGGGGAGAGCCCACCGGACCGCGTCGACGAGAGCTCGGTGACCGCGTGGTCGCCCTCCTTGACGTGCTCCGGCCAGCCGTTGTCGACGTATCGCTTGCTCGCATTGTTAGCCACGAGGCCATTTTGACATCGACCTCGTATCCCGTACAGCCCAGGTCACTAATGTTGGATGCGATGACCGACACCGACGCCGCCCCCGACAGCCTCGCGTCCTGGCTCGCCACCCGCACCGACGCCGAGCTGGCAGACCTGCTGCGGCTGCGCCCCGACCTGGCCGTCCCGCCCCCGTCGACCCTGACGGTGCTGGCGTCCCGGGCGGAGCAGCGCGTCTCGGTGCTTCGCGTCGCCGACGACCTCGACGTGCTCGAACTCACCCTGCTCGGGTTGCTCGGCCGCGACGGCGCGACGGCGGCCGGGGTGCGGCGGGACCAGCTCGCGGACGCGGTGGCCGGGCGGGCACCCGCCCGGGCCGTTGACCGTGCCCTTGCCGCGCTGCGGCAGCGGGCCCTGGTGTGGGGGACGACGGTGTTGCGGGTGACCCCGGCGGCCGTCGAGGCCCTCTCGTGGCGGCTGGACCCGGCAACGACGGCCCTGACACCCGACCAGATCACCGCCGCGCTCGACGCGCTGACCGCGGACGAGCGACGACTGCTGGACACCCTCGCGCACAGTTCCCCGGTCGGCCGGACCCGTGACGCCGCGCCGGGCACCCCACCGGATCGGCCCGTGCAGCGGCTGCTCGCGGCGGGCCTACTGTCCTGGCGGGACGAGCAGACCGTCGAACTGCCCGTCCAGGTGGGGCAGGCGTTGCGCGGCGAGACGATCACCGACCCGACCACGCTGACCCCGCCGACGATCCGCGGCAGCAAACACCGGATCGCCGAGGTAAACGCCGCGGCCGCGGGCGAGGCGCTGGAACTGCTCCGGCACTGCGAGGGCCTCCTCGTTGCGCTCGGCGACCACCCCGCGCCCAGCCTCCGGGCCGGCGGACTCGGCGTCCGGGAGATCCGCAGGCTGGCCAAGATCGTCGGCGTCGACGAGTCGCGGCTCGCGCTGCTGCTTGAGTTGCAGGCCGGGGCGGGCCTGATCTCCAGCGGTCTCCCCGACCCGCCGCCCGCCGCCGACACCGGCGAGGACTACTGGGCGCCGACCGCGGCCGCGGACGGCTGGCTCGACGCGGCCGCGGCGCATCGGTGGCAACTGCTCGCGCAGGTGTGGCTGAACCTGCAGCGCCTGCCGTGGCTGGTGGGGTTGCGGGACCCGAATGACAAGCCGATCGCGGCGCTGTCCGACGAGGCGCGCGCGTCGGCGGCGCCCCGCGAACGCCGATTCCTGCTCGACATCGTCGCCGAACTCGGTACCGGGGTCGGGGCGAGCGCCGCCCAGGTCGCCGACGTGGTGGCCTGGCGTCGGCCGCGGTGGTCGGCCAGGCTCGGCGCCGCCGCGATCGACCGGACCCTCACCGAGGCGGCCGCCGTCGGCTTGATCGGCAGGGATGCGCTGTCGTCGCCGGGGCGCAGCCTGCTGCACGACGGCCCACCGGAGTCGGTGCTCGCCGAGATGGTCGCGGCGCTGCCGACCCCGATCGACCACGTGCTGGTGCAGGCGGACCTGACGGTGATCGCGCCCGGGCCGCTGGTGCCCGGCCTCCTCGCCGAGATCACACTGGTCGCCGACGTCGAATCCGCTGGCGCCGCCACCGTCTACCGGGTCGGGGAGGCCGGGGTGCGACGCGCCCTCGACGCCGGGCGCACCGCCGCCGAGCTGCACGCCCTGTTCGCCACGCATTCGCGGACGCCGGTCCCGCAGGCGTTGACGTACCTGATCGACGATGTCGCCCGCAGGCACGGCAGGCTGCGGGTCGGCATCGCGCAGGCGTTCGTCCGCTGCGACGACCCGGCGACGCTGGCGGAGGTGCTGTCCTCCACGGTCGCCGAGACGCTGGCGTTGCGGGCCCTCGCCCCGACTGTTGCGGTGTCGCAGGCTCCGCTGGGCGAGGTGCTCGACCGGCTGCGGGCGGCGGGGTTCGCCCCGGCGGGCGAGGACTCGTCGGGCGCCATCGTGGATCTGCGGAGTGCGGGCGCGCGGGTGCCGAAGCGGCGGGCCCGGCCGGTGCGCCGGATGCCCGCCCCGCCCAGCGACGAGCAACTCGACCTGCTGGTCCGGCAGTTGCGGGCCGGACAGCGCGCCGCGTCGACCCCGCGCGGAGACGCGGTCCGCGCCGACGGCAGCCGGGCGAGCAGTGCCGCGACGGTGGCGCTGCTGCAGCTCGCGGTAAAGGTCGGGCGCAGCGTCCGGATCGGCTACGTCGACGCACAGGGCATCGCGACTGAACGGATCGTCGACCCAGTCAGCGTCGGCGGCGGCCAGCTCGACGCGTTCGACCCCGCCGACGGCGCGATCCGACGGTTCACCCTGCACCGGGTGACGTCGGTGTCACTCGTCGACTAACCCACCCCGCGCCCCCGCCCACCCGCCCACCCGCGCACCCGCCGACTGAACGGAAGCGTTCAGTCGATCACATCGACTGAATGATCCGTTCACTCACGCCGCCCGACCGCCGGGCCACTCGGCGGCCGGACCCAGGCGGCCGGACCCAGGCGACCGGACCAGCACCGGGACGCCGCACGAGAACGAGAAAGCCGCCTGCCTGCACGACTGGCTTTTCCCGAGGAATGACGTATGGTCGGGCCCAGTGATTGCCACTTCGAAATTCAGGAGCGACAATGGCCGACAAGAAACCGGGCAAGAGCCTAAGAAAACCCACCCAATCCTTGAAGGAACGGCGCGCCGAAAAGCGGGACCGAGCGGCAGACTCCGGCGAATTCATCCGGAAACGTAAGCGACACTGACGGACGAGCACCGTGCAGCACGACGCGGCCGCGCCGGCGGCGACCCGAATCCTCGACACCCTCGTACACCAACTGTCCCCGCGCACCGACGACGAGACACAGCCAAATCCCCACTCCAGCGGCCACCGTGCCGCGCTGGTGTCGGCGCGAATCTTCGTCCTCGACGAGTGCATCAGGGACTCGCTCCTCGCGACCGTCCCCGACCCGACCCAAACCGGGGGCACCGTCGGAACGAAGACACTTCGGGCACTTGATCGCATCAGGGACCGCCTCGATAACGAACTCGGCGCCACGTCGGGGCACACCGAACGCGAGGCCGGATACCGGGCCGGAATTTCCGAGGCCCTGATTCGGGTGCGGGAAATTCGCCAGGATTTCACGGTCGGGCGGTGAATATTCTCGACCCTTCGCCGAAAACATCGCGAATTCGGTGGGCCGAGGAATGATCCCCGTTCATGCGCGATCTCGTGTCCTCCGTGGCCCGCTCGCTCCTGCGCGGTCGGGCACCCGCGACGACGGATCACGCCGCCTCCTCCGCGCAGCGTGGACAATGGAGTGGTTGTCCACGCTAGGAGGCGCACGTGACCGACGGACCGCTCATCGTCCAGTCCGACAAGACCCTGCTGCTCGAGGTCGACCATCCGCTGGCCGATCGGGCCCGGCAGGCGATCGCGCCGTTCGCCGAACTCGAACGCGCACCCGAGCACGTGCACACCTACCGCGTCACCCCCCTCGCCCTGTGGAACGCGCGGGCCGCCGGGCACGACGCCGAGCAGGTCGTCGACGCCCTCGTCACCTACTCCCGGTTTGCGGTGCCGCAGCCGCTGCTGGTCGATGTCGTCGACACGATGGCGCGGTACGGGCGGCTGCAGCTGGTGAAGAACCCGGCGCACGGGCTGGTGCTGGTCAGCCTGGACCGGGCGGTGCTCACCGAGGTGCGCAGGCACAAGAAGATCGCCCCGATGCTCGGCGCCCAGGTCGACGAGGACACCGTCGTCGTGCACCCGTCCGAACGCGGCCACCTCAAGCAGCTGCTGCTCAAGATCGGCTGGCCGGCGGAGGACCTCGCCGGCTACGTGGACGGCGAGGCGCACCCGATCGAACTCGACTACGACGGCCGGTTCCCCGGGTCCGCGGACGGCGGCTGGCACCTGCGGGACTACCAGGAGATGGCGGCGGACTCGTTCTGGGCGGGCGGCTCCGGCGTCGTGGTGCTGCCGTGCGGCGCCGGTAAGACGATGGTCGGCGCCGCCGCGATGGCGAAGGCGAAGGCGACGACGCTGATCCTGGTCACCAACACCGTCGCGGGCAGGCAGTGGAAGCGGGAACTGATCGCGCGGACGTCCCTGACCGAGGACGAGATCGGCGAGTACTCCGGCGAGAAGAAGGAGATCCGCCCCGTCACCATCGCCACCTACCAGGTGATCACCCGCAAGTCGAAGGGCGAGTACAAGCACCTGGAACTGTTCGACTCCCGGGACTGGGGCCTGGTCATCTACGACGAGGTGCATCTGCTGCCCGCGCCGGTGTTCCGGATGACCGCGGACCTGCAGTCCCGGCGCAGGCTGGGACTGACCGCCACGCTGGTCCGGGAGGACGGCCGGGAGGGCGACGTGTTCTCGCTGATCGGGCCGAAGCGGTACGACGCACCGTGGAAGGACATCGAGGCGCAGGGCTGGATCGCGCCCGCCGACTGCGTCGAGGTCCGGGTGACGCTGACCGACGCCGAGCGGATGGCGTACGCGACCGCCGAACCGGAGGAACGCTACAAGCTGTGCTCCACCGCGCACACCAAGAACGCGGTGGTGAAGTCGATCCTGGGCCGGCACCCCGACTCCCCGACCCTGGTGATCGGCGCCTACCTCGACCAGCTCGACGAGCTCGGCGAGGCGCTCGGCGCGCCGGTGATCAAGGGGTCCACGAAGACGAAGGAACGCGAGCAGCTGTTCGACGCGTTCCGGGCCGGGGAGATCTCGACGCTGGTGGTGAGCAAGGTTGCGAACTTTTCAATCGACCTGCCGGAGGCGTCGGTCGCCGTGCAGGTGTCGGGCACGTTCGGGTCCCGGCAGGAGGAGGCGCAGCGGCTCGGCAGGTTGCTGCGCCCCAAGCACGACGGCGGGCAGGCGCACTTTTACTCGGTCGTCGCCCGCGACACCCTCGACGCCGAGTACGCGGCGCACCGGCAGCGGTTCCTGGCCGAGCAGGGGTACGCGTACCGGATCACCGACGCGGACGACCTGCTCGGACCGGCGATCGGGTAGGAATAGGTGTGTGCGCCGCTTCGAGTTCCACGTAGACACCGCCCACGCCACGTCGGTCAACGAGACGGTCGGCGATGTCCGTCGCCTGCGCTGGGCCGCGATCATCACCGGACTGCTGTTCGTGGCGATCGGGGTCTGGCTGATCGTCCTTGCGCATCCGTGGTCGTACATTCTCGGCGTGGTCGCGCTGGTGGTCGCGGCGGCGTCGGTGTGGATGGCGTTCTGGGCGCCCCGCAAGGTCGGGTCGGTGGAGGACCTGTACGCCAACGGTGAGCTGGTGCCCGCGATCGTCGCGGTCACCCGCCCCAGGGGTGCGACGCTGCTTGCGTTGGTGAACACCGCGAAGCCGGGCGCGAGCCAGCCGCACTACGCGCTGGTGACCCGCACCATCCGCACCCTGCCCGGCCACTCGATGTCGAATGTCGGGGAGCGGGTGCCGTCGATCTCGGTGCTCTCCGACCGCTCCACCAACTCGGCGGCGGACACCTGGCAGATGGTCAGCCCGATGCCCGTCGCGTGGGGCACCAGGGACCCGAAGGTGATCCGCCGCGCGATCGAGCAGATCCCGAACGCGGAGTGGAAGCTGCTGACGAAGTCGATCCCGCTGACCGACGATGTGCCGCGCGCGAAGAACCAGCAGCTGCCCGTCGACCCCGACGACATCCGCTGAGTCAGCTCCGGCGCCGTGCGCTGAGTCGGCTCCCGCGCCGTGCGCTGAGTCGGCTCCCGCGCCGTGCGCTGAGTCGGCTCCGGCGCCGTGCGCCGGGCGATGCGCGCCGCTGGTGTTCGAGCCATCCGGCACCGATCCCCATCTCGATCCGGCCACCGGAGATCAGGTCGGCGGTCGCGGCGACCGTCGCCAGGTAGGCGGGGTTCCGGTAGCTCATCGCGTACGCACGAACATGCCGAATCGCATGGGACGGAACGGTACCGAGACAGGATCGACGACGGTGCCGTTCGGAGTCTGCCGCCCGTACACTCGACCCGGTGCAGGACATCCTGGTGGACGAGTTCGAGGCGCACCGCGGCCATCTGCTGTCGGTCGGCTACCGGCTGACCGGCTCGGTCGCGGACGCGGAGGACGCCGTCCAGGAGGCGTGGTTGCGGCTGCGGGACACGGACCGCGACCGCATCGTGAACCTGCGGGCGTGGTTGACGACCGTGGTCGGCCGGATCTGCCTCGACCACCTGCGCAGCGCCGCGGTACGCAGAGAAACGTATGTGGGGCAATGGCTTCCGGAGCCGGTGGTGACGCCGCTTGCCGGGGCCACACCGGTGGACCCGCTCGACGCGGTGGTCCGGGGGGAGGACGCCCGGATCGCGGCGCTCGTCGTCCTCGACACCCTCGGCCCCGACCAGCGAACGGCGTTCGTGCTGCACGACGGGTTCGGCGTGCCGTTCGACGCGATCGCCCAGGTGCTCGGCACCTCGGTCGCGGGCAGCAGGCAGCTGGCGTCCCGGGCGCGGCGGGCGGTCGCCGCGGCGGACGTGCCCCCGCCGGACCCCGGGCACGACGCCGCGGTGGAGCACCTGCTGGTCGCGCTGGCGAGCGGCGACCTGCAGGCGGTCCTCGACGCGCTGCACCCGGACGCGCTGGTGATCGGCGATGCGGGTGGGACCACCCGCACCGCCGTCAACGTCCTGCACGGCGCCGACCGGTTCGCCCGCTTCTTCCTCGGCCTCGCCGCCAAGTACGGCCCGGACGCGCTGTTGACGTACCGGCCCGCGCTGGTCAACGGCCGACTCGGCATCCTCTCCCCCGGATCGCCGGGCGACGAGACCCACCCCGGCTTCGCCGCCCGGGTCGCCGGGTTCACCGTTCGGGACGGAAAGGTGTGGGCCGCCTACGACTTCGCGAACCCCACCAAGTTGTCCGGGGTCAGGATGCCGGACCCGACGGAGCCGGGTCGGCTTGCGGATCCGCCCACGGGACACGACACGAATCCGTGCTGAATCCCTGGTCGACGATGCCGAGGGCCGAGTACGTCCTGGCCCGCTGATTCTCCAGCGCGATCTGGTAGGTCAACTCGACGACACCGGCCTTCCCGAACCGGCGTTCGAGGTCGGCGACCTGCTCGTCGGTCACCTCGGTGGGGGTGGCGGTCATCGCGTCCGCGTAGTCGATGGCCGCGCGCTCGTCGTCGCTGTACAGCGCGGAGGTGCGGTAGTCCTCGATGTGCTGCAGCCGGTCGATGTCCAGGCCGTCGAGACGCATCAGCATCGACCCGAAGTCGACGCACCAGGAGCATCCGACGGTCCACGCCACCCGGTACACCGCGATCTCGCGGACGGCGGCGGGCAGCACCGTCGATGCCTTCTCGGCGGCGAGCTCCTGCACGGACGACGCGACGAACAGCTTCCGGTGATGGGCGACGACGGCGAAGGGTTCCGGGACGGATCCGAAGCGGCGGCCCATGACGCGGTACGCGAGCCGGACCAGGGGTCCGGCGTCGGAGGGCGCGAGCGGGGCGATGCGGGGCATGACGTCTCCTTGCTGTCGGTGGGCGAACATCCTCTCGTCGACTTGGACGAGACGGGGGCGGGGAATGTGACACGCAGGTTCCGGCGGCGGTGCGGGCCGGTCAGGCGGCCACGTCGCGGCGGCGGAACGCGACCGCCCCCGCCGCGCAGAGCAGGGCCGCAACCAGGGTCACGACCAGCACCGGCACCCAGTCGACCGGGACCGCGGGCACCAGCGGCAGGTGATGAAACGGGGACAGTGCCATCAGCCACTCCGGGAACTTGAGGGTGGAGCCGAACATCAGCACCACGAAACAGAACGCCAACGCGAGCCACGCCACGACCGTGGCCCGCGGGGCCGCGCCGAACAGCAGCAGGGCGAGACCGCCGAGCACCCACACGGCGGGCAGGTACACCAGCGCGGCGCCGAGCAGCCGCGGCACCTCGGCGAGGTCCCCGGTGATCGCCCCGTACATCAGGCCGGTGCCGAGCCCGCCGAGCGCGACGACCAGCGCCGACCCGACGAGCATCACGCCGGCGTGCGACCCCAGCCAGCGGACCCGGGTCAGCGTGGTCGCCAGCAGCGGTTCGGCGTGGCCCGCGGTCTCCTCGGAGCGCAGCCGCAGCGCCGAGGAGATGGTGAATGCGGACGCGATCATCGCGAGCATCGACGCGGCCATCGCGTAGAACGCGTCCACCAGGCTCGCGGTGGCCTGCCCGAGCAGTTCCCCGAGGTCCACGTCACCGAGCAGGTCGCCAACGTCGTTGCCGATGGTGCCGAATGCCAGCCCGGCGGCGAGCATCCCGATCGACCAGCCGATCAGCGAGCCGCGTTGGAGCCGCCAGGCCAGCCCGGCCGCGCCAGCGGTGCTCGCGCCGCCGCGGGCGGGGCCCGGCCGCGGCGGCAGCACCCCGGCGCCGATGTCGCGGCGGTCGAGCACGGCGAGGGCGAGCCCGGCGACGAGCGCGGCGACCGCCACCGACAGTGCTGCGGGCCACCAGATCTCGCCGTCGTAGGGGCGCATCGCCTGACCCCACCCCAGGGGTGAGAGCCAGGACAGGGTGCCTCCCCCGACATCACCGACCGCACGCAGCACGTAGGCGACGGCAATCGCGGCACCGGTCGCCCCGTATACCGTCCGAGTACTGCCGGTGACCTGCGCCGCCAGCAGCGCGACCGCGGCGAACACCAGTCCCGCGCAGGTGGCACCGACCCCGAGCGCCGCCGACCCGGCAACCGGCAACCCGTAGGAGATCAGGCTTGCCGCGACGACGACGCCGTACAGGACACACGCCGCGGCGGTCACGATCACCGCCGCCGCGACCGGCGCGTACCGGCCGACCACGCCCGAGCGAATCAGCTCGTCGCGGCCGTTCTCCTCGTCTGCGCGGGTGTGCCTGCCGATCAGGAACATGGCCATCAACGCGGCGACGATCATCCCGAAGGCACTGGCCTGGAACGCGACCTGGCCGCCGATGGTGTCCAGTACGCGCGGCGGGCCCGCCATCGCGATCATCGCGGCATTGTTCTCCATGCTGGCGGCGACGGCGTCCAGGTCGGCCTGGGTCGGGTAGGCGATGTCCACGCCGACGGCCTGTGAGTAGTACACGAGGACGCCGCCGAGCAGCCACCCGACCAGCGCGACGCGTTCCCTGCGCAGCACGAACCGGGTGAGGGTGCCGGTCCCGGCCAGTGCGCTCACGATTCGTCGACCCCCGCCGCGGCGAGTTCGTCCCCGTAGTGGCGCAGAAACAGTTCCTCCAGTGTCGGCGGCTGGCTGGTGAGGGTGCGGATGCCGAACCCGGACAGGTGCCGGACCGCGGCGTCGAGCTCGGCGGTGTCCACCTGGAAACGCGCCCTGGTGCCGTCGACGACGAGGTCGTGCACCCCGGTGAGCGCCTCAAGTCCGGTGGCGGGGGTGGCCGTCTGGCACGCGATCGAGGTGCGGGTCAGGTGCCGCAGCTCGGCGAGGGAGCCGGTCTCGACCGTCCGACCCAACCGGATGATGGTGAGCCGACCGCAGAGCGCCTCCACCTGGGCGAGGATGTGACTCGACAGCAGCACGGTGCGGCCCTGCCGGGTGACCTCCTCGATGCATTCCTGGAAGACGGCCTCCATCAACGGATCCAGCCCGGACGTCGGTTCGTCGAGCATCAGCAGTTCCGCGTCGGAGGCGAGCGCGGCGACCAGCGCAACCTTCTGCCGGTTGCCCTTCGAGTAGGTGCGGCCCTTCTTCGTCGGATCCAGGTCGAATCGGTCCACCAGGTCGGCCCGCCGGGCCTCGTTGAGGCCGCCGCGCAGCCGCCCGAGCAGGTCGATGACCTCGCCGCCGGACAGGTTGGGCCACAGGTTCACATCGCCGGGCACATAGGCGAGCCGACGGTGCAGGTCCGCGACGTCGCGCCACGGGTCGCCGCCGAGCAGTCGGGCGGTGCCGCTGTCGGCGCGGAGCAGACCGAGCAGCACCCGGATCGTTGTCGACTTGCCCGCCCCGTTTGGCCCGAGGAAGCCGTGCACCTCCCCCGCCTCGACGGTCAGGTCTAGCCCGTCGAGCGCCGCGGTCCGGCCGAACGTCTTGACCAGCTTCGAAATTTCGATTGCCGGGGTCATTCGACCACCGTACGGCCGAGCCCAACCGGGGGCGAGTGTTTCGGGTGCGCGTCGCTAGGCTGGGGCAATGCCCGCCGCACGCCACAGTCAGACGGTGACCCGCCTGCAACCGTTCGCCTCGACGATCTTCGCGGAGATGACGGCTCTTGCGGTGCGGACCGGCGCGATCAACCTGGGGCAGGGCTTCCCCGACACCGACGGGCCTGCGGCGATGCTGGAGGTCGCCCGCACCGCGATCGCGGACGGACTGAACCAGTACCCGCCGGGGCCGGGGATGCCGGTGCTGCGGGAGGCGATCGCCGCGGACCGCGCCGCCCGGTACGGGCAGGTCTTCGACCCGGACACCGAGGTGCTGGTCACGGTCGGTGCGACCGAGGCGATCAGCGCGACGCTGCTCGGGCTGGTGGAACCGGGTCAGGAGGTGGTGCTGATCGAGCCGTACTACGACTCCTACGCCGCGGCCGTCGCGCTCGCCGGCGGGGTGCGGCGGACGGTGCCTCTGGTTGCCGACGGGGACGGGTTCGCGCTGGATCTGGACGCGTTGCGGGCGGCGGTCGGGCCGCGGACCCGGATGATCGTGGTGAACACCCCGCACAACCCGACGGGCACCGTCCTGTCCGACGCCGAGCTGGCCGCGATCGCCGAGCTCGCGGTCCGGCACGAGGTGCTGGTGCTCAGCGACGAGGTGTACGAGCATCTGGTGTTCGACGGCGCAGCCCACAGCCCGATCGGGATGCTGCCGGGGATGGCGGAGCGGACGGTGACGGTGTCGAGTGCCGCGAAGACGTTCGCGGTCACCGGTTGGAAGACCGGATGGGTCTGCGGCCCAGCGGAACTCGTCGACGCGGTGCGCACAGCAAAGCAGTTCATGTCGTTTGTCGCCGGCGGCCCGTTCCAGCCCGCGGTCGCGCACGCGCTTCGGTTCGAAATGCCCTGGGTGACCGAGCAGCGAGCGGTGTTGCAGCACAAGCGTGACCGGTTGTCGGCCGCACTCGCCGAGGCCGGGTTTGGTGTCCGTGCCAGCGCGGGAACCTACTTCGTGTGCGCGGACATTTCCCCGTTGGGGATCGACGACGGCGTGCAGTTCTGTCGCGCACTTCCGGAGCGGGTCGGGGTGGCCGCGGTGCCGGTCAGCGTGTTCACCGATCACAGGGAGCCGTGGAACCGACTGGTGCGCTTCGCCTTCTGCAAGCGGGACGACGTGCTGACCGAGGCGATCGCCCGTCTCCACCAGCTGGCGGGACGGTGGTGACCGGCCGATGAGCGGGCGGACCGTCCCCGCGGACTTCGTCCGCCGCGCCGCCACCCTCGCCGCTGGCGCCGGTTTCGACATGGGCGCGCCGCTGACCGCGGCGGGCATCCCCCCTGCGGTGCTCGGTGAGGGCGCTGGCCGGATCACGCCCGCGCAGCTGACCCGGTTCACGCAGGCCGCGTGGCGGCTGACCGACGACGAATTGTTCGGGCTCGGCACCGCCCCGGTGCCGCGCGGCACGTTCCGTGTGGTGTGCCTGACCCTGATCCACCGTCCCGACCTCGGTGCCGCGCTGGACCGGCTCGCCGACGTGATCCGGGTGCTGCCGGGACTATCGCCGCTGCGGCTGGAGGCCACGCCGACGACCACGGTGCTGCACGTGGAGATCCCGCAACGGGACGCGGCGCTGCGGCCGGAGATCGCCGACGCCGCCGATCAACTGCTCACCGACTTCGTTCTGATGTTGCTGCACCGGTTCGCGGCATGGCTGGTCGGCAGGCGCGTGAAGCTGGTGGCGGTCCGGCTGCCGTATCCGGAGCCGGACCGGACCCTGGCCCGCAGCTACGACGCGATCTTCGGGGTGCGGGTCAGTTTCGGTGCCGACCATGCGGCGATCGAGTTGGACAACGCGGTGCTGCGGGCACCGATCATCCAGACCGAGGAAACCCTCGAGGAGTACCTGCGCGAATCACCGAATCTGTTGTTCTCCGAACGCGATTACGACAGCAGCGCGGCAACTCAGGTCCGGAAGGCGCTCGAACGCGGCGCGGCCGGGCGGGCGGCGACGGCGGAGGACATCGCCGAGATGCTCTCCATCAGCGCCGCCCACCTGCGGCGGCTGCTCCGGCACGAGGGGACGTCACTGAACCAGCTGCGCGAGGAGGTGCTGCGGGACGCCGCCATCTCCGGGCTCGCCCGCGGCGACTCCGTCGACGACATCTCGACTCGGCTCGGGTTCTCCGAGCCAAGTGCGTTCCGCCGCGCGTTCAAGCGGTGGACCGGCAGCACCCCGGGCGCATTTCGCTAGGTGAGGCAGAATTCGTT
This sequence comes from Rhodococcus sp. NPDC058505, assembly GCF_042720095.1. NCBI lineage: Bacteria > Bacillati > Actinomycetota > Actinomycetes > Mycobacteriales > Nocardiaceae > Rhodococcus > Rhodococcus sp. NPDC058505. The sequence continues at coordinate 97,605 of NZ_JBHXNB010000011.1, read as the reverse complement.
GCCCTCCGGGTCGGTCATCGTGATCCACCGGAACGGCCCCTGCTCCCCACGGTGCGCGATCGCCGCCCCGCGTGCGACGAGCGCCTGCGCGACGGCCTCCCGGTCGTCCCCGGCGCGGACGTCGAAGTGCATCCGGTTCTTGACCGTCTTGCCCTCGGGAACCAACTGGAACAGCACCCGCGGCCGGTCCGGGTGCGCGGGGTCGGAGATCCCGGCCCCCACCCGCCACACCAGCACCCCGTCGTAGACCTCGGTGTCCTCCTCACGGGCCTGCCCGGCCGCCACGAGCCCGCGGATGAAGTCCTCGTCGCTGGGCTCCACCCGCCAGCCGAGGGTCTGCGCCCACCACTTCGCCTGATCGTGCGGCCGCCTCGAATCCACCGTCACCTGAATTTCGTAGCTCATGCGAGGACGGTACGACGCCGCACCGACACTCTCGGTGATCCGCGACACAGCGCCCTTGACCCTGACACAGTGTCAGAGACTGGAGTGGCGGACGAAGGAGGTGGTTGCACGTGAACCCGACCAACCCGAACACCACCGACACGACCAGCACCGACACGACCAGCACCGACGGGGGTGGGCAGGCCGTCACCGGGATCGGCGTACTCGCCGACCCGCACCCGTCGCGGCGGCTGCGGGCCGCGCTCGCCGCCGGGACCCAGCCCGACCCCGGCACGGCAGATGCCCTGATCGCGCGGTGTGCCGTCGAACCGGACTTCTTCGTCCGCGACATGCTGACCTGGGCGTTGTGCCGGTTGCCCGCCGACGTCACGGTGCCCCTGCTGATCCGCGAACTCGGCTCCGACCTCGGGCAGGCCAGGAGCCAGGCGCTGCACACGCTGTCCAAGGTCGGGGACCGTCGGGCCTGGCCCGCGGTGTCGGGTCTGCTGCACGACGATGACGACGAGGTGGCGCGGGCCGCGTGGCGGGCGGCGGTCGCGCTCGTCCCGCCCGGCGACGAGGCCGGGCTCGCCGGCGCGCTGGCGCGGGCGCTGGGGCGCGGCGACCGGGACGTGCAGCTGAGCCTGAGCCGCGCGCTGGTGGCGCTCGGGGACGCCATCCTCCCGGTCCTGGGTGAGGCGGCCACGAGCACCAATCCGCTGGTCCGGGCGCACGCGGAGGCCACCGATCGGCTGCATCGCGACCCGGACAGCGGCTTCACCGTCTCGGTCGCGGCGGCGAAACGCGTCGCGGTCGGCCGCGAGGCATAGGGCGGCGCGATGTTGATCGGAGAGGTCTCGCGGCTCACTGGCCTCAGCGCACGCGTGCTGCGGCACTACGACGCGCTGGGGCTGGTGACGCCGACCGGCCGCACCGCGGGCGGCTACCGCGAGTACTCCGCCGACGACATCCGCCGGCTCTTCCACGTCGAGAGCCTGCGGACGCTCGGCCTATCCCTCACCAACACACGGCGGGCCCTCGACGAGCCCGGATTCGCCCCCGCTGACCTGGTCGGTGAGCTGATCCGGCACACCCGGCAGCGGATCGCTGCCGAGCAGGAACTGCTCACCAGGCTCGAACGCGTGGACGCCGCCGCGCCTGCACAGTGGGGTGATGTCCTGCATCTGGTCGCACTGCTGCGTGCGCTGGAATCGGAGTCCGGGGGACGCCGCCAGCAGGCGGTGCTATCGCACGAGGCGCCGGTGCCCGCCCGGGCCCTGGCCGAGGCGGCGCTCACCGAGGAGGACGCCAACGTCGCGGGGGCGCTGAGGTGGTCGTTGGCGCGGGCGGACGGTCGAGGGTTGGCGGAGCTGGCAGTCGGTCTGGACGCCGACGCCGCCGAGGTGCGGCGCCGCGCCGTCGAGGCGATCGCGTCGGTACCCGCCGCGGAGGCCACCGCCCTGCTGCGGCGGGCGATCGGCGACGCGGACGGTGCCGTCCGCGGCCGCGCCGCCCTCGAACTCGGCGCCCGCGGTGGCGTCGACGCGATTCCCGTCCTCCTCGGGATGGTCGTCGCCGGTGGTCGTGACGTCGAGGCCGCGGAGGTGCTGGGCCGGCTCGCGGAGGTCGCGGGGGTCGGCGACGAGATCGTCGGGGCCCTGCAGGGCGACGTCGACTCCTCCGCCGACGGACCCACCCGACTCCGAATCACGCAGGCGTTGGCCGAGATTCCCGGCACCACGGCACACCAGGCCCTGCTCCGACTCACCGGAGATGCCGACCGGACCGTCGCGGCGACGGCGGCGGCGATCGTGCATCTACGGGAGCAGGCCGGTCCCGTGTGAGCCCACGACACCCGGCGCCCCTCCGGGGCGGGGTCCGTGTGTCGTTCCTCCCCGGTCGGCCGTGATTCACCCGGACCGTTCGCGAAACCCGGGCCGTTACAGGACCGAGGTTCAGTCGAGGACGGCTGTCGCCTCCACCTCGACGAGAACGTCGGGCTCGAAGAGGTAGTCGACGCCGATGAGCGAGGCAGGCGGCATCGGCGACGGCAGTCCGATTTCGGCGGCAACCTGCTCCACGCCGGCCATGAAGTCACCGATCCTCTCGGGCGCCCATCCGGTGACGTAGAAGGTCAGTCGCAGAACGTCAGCGAAAGATGCTCCCGCGCCGGCCAGACCGGTGGCCGTGTTGCGCAAGGCCTGCGCGACCTGCCCATCCAGGCTGCCCGGCGACACCGGCGTGCCGTCGGCACGTCGCGCGATCTGTCCCGCGACGTGGACGTGGCGACTGCCGACGCCGACCGCGACGTGGTGATAGGGGGCGGGCCGGGTCATGCCCTCGGGGCTGAGGTACCGAACGGTCATGGCTGTCTCCTCGAATTCTCCGGTTGGTATCTCAGTGATACTTGGTTCCCGAAGGGCACTTCAACGAGACTAGGTTGCATGCACGAAACCACCCCACCGCCCGCGGACGAACTGCGAGTCACCGCGCCGCACCGTGAACTGCTCGACCAGGTCCTCGACAAGTGGTCGTTGGCGGTGTGCAACGAGCTGTGCGAGAGCCCCCACCGGTTCAACGAACTGCGACGCGCGATCCCGGCGGTGACCCAGAAGTCACTGACGGCAACCCTGCGGCGACTCGAACGCAACGGCATCATCGAGCGCACGGTGATCGGGTCCCGCCCGGTGGCGGTCGAGTACCGAATGACGCCGCTCGGAAAGACCCTGCGCCACCCGGTCGATGTCCTGCTCGCATGGGCCGACGAGCACCTGCCCGCGATCGAATCGGCCCGCACGCGTTTCGACGACACCGAGCCTGCCCCAAGAATGGGAACATCTGTTCGAGCATCGGGGTAGCATCGGTCGCATGGAACAGGCCCTGCAGGCGTCGCTGTTCGACGATCCCACCGCCGGTCCACGGTTCGCGTCACTGACCGGTGTGCGCCGCCGCGAACTCGCGGGCGGCGCCTGGGTGGACGTGCTCCCCGGCTGGCTCAGCGGGTCGGACAGCCTGTTCACCCACCTCACGACCTCGGCGGCGTGGCGCGCGGAGCAACGCCGAATGTACAACCGCGTGATCAGCGTCCCGCGCCTGGTCGCGTTCTACGACAGGGAGGTCGCGCTCCCCCACCCGTTGCTGGCTCGGGCGCGGGACCTCCTCAGCGAGCACTACCGCCCGGAGCTGCGCGAAGCATTCACCACCGCCGGACTGTGCTGGTACCGGGACGGTCACGACAGCGTCGCCTGGCACGGTGACACCATCGGGCGCGGCGCCACCGAGGACACGATGGTCGCGATCCTGTCCCTCGGTGCGGCGCGTCCACTGGCACTGCGACCCCGCAGTGGTGGTGGCGAGGCTCCCAGGTTCTCCCTCGGCCACGGCGACCTGCTCGTGATGGGCGGATCCTGTCAACGCACCTGGGAGCACGCCGTCCCGAAGACGACGCGCCCCACCGGTCCGCGAATCAGCGTGCAGTTCCGGACGCGCGGCGTGCGCTGACCACGGCCGCGGCGAGCCGGTCCAGCTGCGCGGCCGTGGTGCCCCAGTCGAGGCAGGCATCGGTGATGGACTGCCCGTAGGTGAGCTCGTCCGCGCGGCCGAGGGTCAGGTCCTGCCTACCCGCCTCGAGGAAGCTCTCCAGCATGATCCCGACGACACCCTTCTCGCCGCCGGCGATCCGGTTGGCGATGTCGGTAACGACATCGACCTGACGCTCGTGGTTCTTCTGGCTGTTGCCATGACTGGCGTCGACGACGACTCGCTCGGGCAGACCCGCCTTGGCAAGCCGCGCAAGGGTGTCCGCGACCGACTCGCGGTCATAGTTCGGTCCGGCGCTGCTGCCCCGCAGGATGACATGGCAGTCCGGGTTGCCGACCGTGCGGATCAGCGCGGACTGACCGCCCAGGTCGGTGCCCGGGAACACGTGGCTGGCGCCGGCGGCGCGGGTGCCGTCGACGGCGACCTGCACGTCACCCTCGGTGGAGTTCTTGATGCCGACCGGCATCGAGAGCGCACTGCACAGCTGCCGGTGCACCTGGCTGGCGGCGGTGCGGGCACCGATCGAGCCGTAGCTGACCAGGTCCGCGATGTACTGCGGGGTGATCGGGTCGAGGAACTCGCACCCGACGGGGAGGCCGATCTCGGTGATGTCGACGAGCAACTTGCGGCCCATCCGCAGCCCTGTGTTGATGTCGAAGGTGCCGTCCAGGTGCGGGTCGTTGATCAATCCCTTCCACCCGAGGGTGGTGCGCGGCTTCTCGAAGTACACCCGCATCACGACGTGCAGGGTGTCGCGATGCTCGTCGGCCTTGGCCGCGAGCCTGCGGGCGTAGTCGAGGGCGGCCTCGGTGTCGTGCACGGAGCACGGCCCGACCACGACCATCAGCCGGTCGTCGCGGCCGGTGAGGATGTCGACGGTAGCGCCGCGACCTGCCCGGACCGTGGCCGCGACCGCGTCATCGGCGGGGTGCTCACCGCGGATCACACTCGGCGCGGCCAGCGGGGAGATCGAGATGGTCCGCTGGTCGTCGAGATCGCGGGTGGTGTCGATCGTGAGGGTCATTGCGTGTCCTGTTCGTCGGTGACGGACTTGCGGCCGACCCAGGACGTGTGACGCATCCGCGAGCCGGTCGATTCCGGCTCGGGGTGGAGAGGTCAGCGCGTGGTTACGCCGACCGACCCACCCGGGGCCGGCCTGCTAAACCAGAAATATGCGCGCTGCATGGCCGCCACTGTAGCAGTGCCCACAAGCGGTTGCGTCGACTGCTGCTCGCCTTCGCGTTGGAACATCTCCGCTGCCTCGAGGAGGACAGCGAGTCACTGCGTCAATCCGTCAGGCGCGGTCGCGGAGAGTGACCTGGTTGCGACAGGGCCTGCGGAGGCGCCCGTCGGGAAGGTACTTCCCACGCGGATCACGCCTCGCGGTCGGCGGAGCCTCGAGACGGCGACCGTAGCGGTCCGGTCCGTCGAGGTCAGAATGCTGGTCGGCATGACCGAGACCGAGCAGTCAGACGCGTTCTGGATCGTGCGGGGCAGGATCCGTTCCCTGCGCGATAGCAACGACGGCGCATAGCTTGTTCGTTTGTACGCGGCGAGCCACTCCGACGACCGTCGACGACATCCCTTGGCGCCCAAGCAAGTAACGCATTCATCGTTCAACAGTAACGCGGTCCACACCTTCTGCGGCCTGGCTCAACGCCGTCCCTTGCGATGAGACGAGTATTCAGCGTCGGCACGCACGTGCGCACGCATTCCGTGTGAACCGAACAGGATAAGCAGCTCGACCACACCGCCGTCTGCGCTGCCGAGCCAGTGGGGCAAGGACGTGTCGAACTCGGCGGCCTCACCGGGCGGTAGCGTCAGGTCACGCTCGCCCAGCACGAGGCGAAGGTGACCGTTGAGCACGTACAGCCATTCGAAGCCGTCGTGGGTTTGCGGCGTCGGTTCGAGCAGCGTCGGCTGAGCGGGGATGATCATCTTGAATGCCTGCACCCCACCCGGCCGCCGCGACAGCGGCACGAAGGTCATCCCGGACCGTCGGATCGGCTTCAGATGGATCCGCGGGTCGCCGGTGCGTGGCGCACCGACGAGATCGTCCAGCGGGACGTCGTAGGTACGGGCGAGTGGCAGCAGCAACTCCAGTGTCGCCCTTCGCTGTCCGCTCTCGAGGCGCGACAGCGTGCTCTCCGACACCCCGGTCCTCACCGCGAGGTCAGCGAGGGTGTGGCCCCGCTCGCGGCGCAGTGCACGCAGCCGCGGGCCCACCACGTCGAGCACATCTTCCGTTTCGCGATCCACGAGACCATCGTGCCAGAACCGCAAGTTTTGGTGCCAGGTCGTGGGGAGCGCGGCGAGACTGTGCGCACCGAACGAAACGGAGCCTTGATGAGTACCACCGATGCGGTCACCTTCTGGGACGGGGTCTATGGACACCGTCCGAAAGCCCTTGATCCGCAACCGAATCAAGTCCTCTCCGAAACGGTCGAGGGTCTGTCCCCCGGCCTCGCGTTGGATCTCGGATGTGGTGACGGCGGCGACGCGCTGTGGCTCGCCCGGCAGAAATGGCGGGTCACCGCCGTCGATATATCGGCCGTGGCAGTCGCCCGATTGGCAGATGCGGCCGTCGCGCACGGTCTGGGTGACCGCGTCCTCGCCGGGCGCTACGACCTGCACGAATCCTTCCCACAGGGTCGATTCGACCTGGTCTGCGCCCACTACCTGCACACCCCCTTCGATCTGGACAGGAGCTCCATCCTGCGCACGGCCGCGCACGCACTGCGTCCGAGTGGGCGACTGCTGGTCGTCGACCACGGCTCCACCGCGCCGTGGTCATGGGGCCAGGATCCCGACCACCGATTCCCGAGCCCACAGGAGGTTGCCGCGGGGATCGATCTGGAACCGGCTGGGTGGACGATCGAGCGTGCCGAAGCACGCCGACGGATCGCCACCGCACCCGATGGGCGCACCGCCGAGGTGACCGACCACGTCCTGCTCATCCGCCGCGCCATCTGACCAGACCTGACGAAGGAGACCACGTGCCCACCTCCCATCGCATGCGCCGCCGTGACACCCCGCCGCCCCGCACCGGGAACAGTGAATCCGAGACCCTGCGAGGATTCCTCGACTACCTCAGATCGGCGGTCGCCGCGAAGGTCGACGGTGCCCCAGAACCACAGATTCGAACAGCGGCAGTGCCGTCGGGCACGAACCTGCTCGGACTGCTCAATCACCTGACGTTCGTCGAGCGCTCAATGTTCCTCGGGGACAACGTCACCGATTGGCAGGCCACCTTCCGGGCCTCACCAACAGACAGTGTGGCCGACGTCATCGCCCGCTACCAGGAAGCGGTTGCGGCCTCGAACAGAGTTCTCGACGGGTGCACCGACCTCGGCGCACCCGTCCCTCGGCCGCAGTCGAGCAGGCCCGCACCCAGTGTCCGCTGGGCGCTGACCCACATGATCGAGGAGACCAGCCGCCACGCCGGCCACGCCGACATTCTCCGCGAACTCATCGACGCCACCACCGGGCGCTGACCAAACGCGCTCACTGAGCTGGCACATCGCGTTCCAGTCCCAGCGGCGGATTCCCGAAGCGCGCGTCAGCGACGACATCCTTGCGTACCTGGCACTCGTCTATCCGCAAATCGCTTACGGTGGAACGGCCTTCGGTGGAGAAGTGATCAGAACCTGTGGCCTCAAGGCTGAGGTTGCGTCGGCTCTCGATCGACCAGTCATGTTGCTCAGCGGCACGGCACCGACGAGCGCGAACTTGCCAGCGCAGGTTGTGGTGCAGAGCGAAAGCGCTACGGGGTCGGATCTGGCTTGTGCCACGCGGGAACCCCGCGGAGGCAGGGAATATCGACGGGCCCTGGGCTCGCCTGCGTGACTGCGGGCGAGCCCAGGGTGCAGAATTCGGCTCGTTAGATGCCGAAGGGTGCTGCGTAGCGGACGGTGCCGCTGGGCAGCCGTTCGGAGTCGAGGCTCAGTGCCATCAATGCCTCGTCGGGGACATCGATACTCAGCCGTATGCGGTGCTCCGAGGCGCGGGTGAAGCCGAACCGCGGGTAGTAGGCAGGATGCCCGAGAACGATCACGAAGCGCTCGCCCGCCTGCGCGGCGGCCTCGAGAGCGGCGCGGATCGCGGCGGAACCCGCCCCGGTCTTCTGGTACTCGGGCCGGACCGCGCACGGCCCAAGGCACAGTGCCGGGGTGTCGTCGACGTGACAGCGAGTCAGTAGTGCGTACCCGACGGGCTTGCCGTCCGGGCCTGCGCTAAGGATGGACAGGTCGGCTATCCACGCCGGATCGACGCGCAGGGCATCGACGAGGTCGGCCTCCTCAGCGGTTTCGAATGCGCCGAGGTTGATCTCGCGGATTGCTGGAATGTCGGCATCGGTTTCGGCGCGAGTGATCCAGTTGGTGTGAGTGCTCAAAGCGGTTCTTCTCCTTTGCGATGGCGAGTTGCACGGTGCGGGCGTCGGCAGGCTGGCTGGCGGAGGTGCCTGCGGCAAGCCGACGGACACGCCGCCGGGAGGCCCCCGGATGCGTGCACTTTCCGCGGCGTCAGCGCTGGCGGTCGCGGAATCGATAGGTCGCGCGGAGGTCCCGCGTGATCTGCTTCTGGGTCTTGCTGCCCTTGCTCGACTGACGGGCGCTCCCCCGGGCCGCCGCCCGCTCACTTTCACGCAGCAGCTTGCGGTACCGATCGAGTCGGCCCACATCCAGCATGCCGACGACGATGGCTTCCTGTACGGCGCAGCCGGGTTCGCTGCGATGTTCGCAGTCACCGAAGGCGCAGTCCCGGGCGTAGCTCTCGATCTCGGAGAACACCCGCTCGATTCCGTCGGCGGCATCCTGCAAGCCGATACCTCGCAAACCCGGGGTGTCGATGAGCACTCCGCCGCCGGGTAGCGGCAGCAACTCGCGGTGCACGGTGGTGTGCCGTCCCTTGCCGTCGCTGAACCGAACTTCTTTGGTGCCCATATATTCTCGGCCGATGAGAGCGTTGGCTAGGGTGGATTTTCCTGCCCCTGACGGGCCGAGCAGGACCGCGGTCCCGGTCGCCACCTCCGACAGAACGTCCAGACCTGCACCTGTCGTGGAACTGGTGGTGACAATGTCCACACCGGGAGCCAGGTCGGTGATGGCGGCCAGAGCCTCACCTGGGTCGTCGACGACGTCGGCTTTGGTGAGCACCACGACCGGCTTCGCGCCGCTGTCCCAGGCCAGCGCGAGCAGCCGCTCCACCCGGCCCGCGTTCAGCGGTGCCGCAAGCGATACCGCGATAATGACAGAGTCGACGTTCGCCGCCAACACTTGCTGGTGGGAGGTGCGATCCGAGGAGGCCCTGGTGATTGCGCTGCGCCGTGGCAGCAGTGCCACCAGTTCCGGTTCCGAACCCGGGCGCAGCGCCGCCCAGTCACCTGTGCAGACAGTATGGGCCGGGTCGAGGGAGGTGACCGCCCCGCTATCCGCGCGGACGGGACCCGATGCGGTAAACGTGTCACAGCAGCCGCGGTCGACCCGCACGACGCGGGCCGGAAGGAGACCGACGGCCGCATGCTCGACAAACAGCGCTGCGAACGAGTCGTCCCAACCGAGCGAGGACAGATCGAACGTGGACGAGAGGGGTTGAGATGAATGCATAGTCAGACCCTTGGGAAAGGGGCCCCGTTCGGACACCGAAGCCACCGCGGCCACGAGCCGACGTGCGGTTCGCGCCGCTACCGGCGGTGGGAATCGATCAGACCGGAGCCCGGGACGTGAGGATGGTCCGGGCGCTGCACAGGGCAGCGGTCTTCACCGCGATCATCAACTCACCTCCCATCTCTCGCACCACTCAAACTCGGAAGCTCGACCCTAACACCAGGCAGCAGTACCCGCCAACGATTTATGACCGGCCTCAACACACCGTCCAGGCGAGCGGCCACCGATCACAAGAGTGCAGTGGATTACCTCCACCTCGCGAGCGGGCATGTCCGCGGTCAAGCGAACCCCGCTGGCGCACCGCGCACGCGGGATGCGAATCGAGCTGCACGCCAAGGTGACCCCAGGATCGGGCACACACGAACTCTCGATGAAATGGAGCTGATGTGGCAGTAGAACGAATGGCCGTCAACCCGGTGACGTGGTCGATGGAGATGGGATTCTGGCCAGGGTGAGCCCGTCCCCGGGCACACCCGAACCCTGCACTGCTGCGGGCAGTCAGTGGCGCCGGTCCACTTCGGCCGAGTTGGAGACCGCCGGAAGTCATGCGGCGGATCCGGGAACAATTGCCAACAATCTTGGCCACGATCCCGGACGGACGTGTGTGTCCCACCACATCTCCTTGACCTCAAGTCCACTTGAGCTTTTAGCGTCGGCCTCGTGATCGACACGACGGAGGAACCCATGACCGCACCGCACCGCACGGCAGTGCCGACCGGGCACCGCGACGCCGACCGGACCGACACCCGCGGCTTCTCCGCGGCGACGGCGGAGGCCTTCGCGACGGCGTTCCGTCACCACCCCGCGGGGGTGTCGCTGATCTCCGCGGCGTCCCCTGCGGGACCGGTCGGGTTGACCGCGTCGAGCGTCACGTCGGTGAGCATCGACCCACCGACGGTCGCCTTCTCGGTCATGCACGCCTCCCGTAGTGCCACAGCGGTTCTCGACTCCCCGACCGTCGTCGTGCATCTGCTCGCGGACACCCACCGGGAGATCGCCGACACCTTCGCGCGACCGGGCACCGCCCGCTTCTCCGACGAACAGCGGTGGGCCGTGCTCGACACCGGTGAGCCCTACCTGCCCGACGCGCGGGCCGCCCTGCGCTGCAGCATCGAGCGGATCGTGCCCGCAGGCACGTCGTCGCTCGTGCTCGCCCGGGTCCTGAGCATCGCGGTCACCGACCCCGCACGACCGTTGATCTACCTCGATCGCCGATTCCACACGCTCGACATCTGATTCGCCACCCACCCGCCGGCGACCCGGCCGGGGCCATCGAGAGGAACACCCATGTCCGTCTACACGCTGCCTGAACTGCCCTACGACTACGCCGCCCTCGAGCCGCACATCTCCGGCAAGATCATGGAGCTGCACCACGACAAGCACCACGCCGCGTACGTCGCAGGCGCCAACACCGCCCTCGAGAAGCTCGCGGAACTCCGCGACGCCGACGCCCTCGCCCCCGTGGTGAACCTGCACGAGAAGAACCTCGCCTTCCACCTCGGCGGCCACACCAACCACACCGTCTTCTGGAACAACCTCTCCCCGAACGGCGGCGACAAGCCCGAAGGCGAACTGGCCGCCGCGATCGACGACCAGTTCGGCGGCTTCGACAAGTTCCGCAGCCACTTCAACGCCAACGCCAACGCCATCCAGGGCTCCGGCTGGTCCATCCTCGCCTGGGACTCCATCGGCCAGCGGCTGATCATCGTCCAGCTCTACGACCAGCAGGGCAACATCTCCATCGGCCTGACCCCGCTGCTCATGCTCGACATGTGGGAGCACGCCTTCTACCTCGACTACCAGAACGTCAAGGGCGACTACGTCAACGCCTTCTGGAACATCGTCAACTGGGCGGACGTCGCCGCCCGCTTCGACAAGGCCCGCACCGCCACCGCAGGCCTGATCGCCTGACCCCCTAACGGCCCGTGCGTGATGTTCTCCCCACAGGGGGACCCCACCCGACCGGGTGAACATCACGCACAGTTCGACGCTGCCGCGACGCGGGTTCCGCGCGGAGTCCCCGATGTACGAGAATCGTTTCCGTCCCGTCCGCACGACCCAGAGGAAGAGTTCATGAGCGTCCACAGCTTCACCGTCGCGACCGCTGACGGCACCACCGAGGATTTGAGCGGCTACGCAGGCAAGTATCTGCTCATCGTCAACGTCGCCAGCAAGTGCGGTCTGACCCCGCAGTACGAGGGCCTCGAGGAACTGAACCGCAAGTCCGACGAGCTCGGCCTGCAGGTGATCGGCTTCCCGTGCAACCAGTTCGCGGGTCAGGAGCCGGGCACGGACGCCGAGATTCAGGAGTTCTGCAAGGTCAACTACGACGTCACCTTCCCGGTCTACGGCAAGATCGACGTCAACGGCGACGATGCGCACCCGCTGTACCGGCACCTGCGCGCCGAGGCACCCGGCGACTTCGGTCCGGACCACGGTTTCCTGTACGACCACGTCAGCAAGACGATGCCGGAGTCGATCGGCACCGACGCGGTCAAGTGGAACTTCACCAAGTTCCTCGTCGACCCCGACGGGACCGTCGTACGGCGCTTCGAGCCGACCGTCCTGCCGTCGGAGATCGAGTCCGCAGTCGCCGCATTGCGCTAGGCAAGCACCGCACTCCCCACCCGCCCCGAGGCCGACGCCTCGGGGCGGGTGTCGTCGACCGCGCTACCGCGCCTCCCTGCGCCGGACCATCTCCGCGATCCAGGTGGGCGCGAACGGTGACGTGCACTTCGGTGGTGTCGGGTAGTCCTTGAGCACCTCGAGGCGCTCACCGATGTCGACAGCCCGGTCGCGCTGGTCGGGGTGCTCGATCCCGATCTGGGCGAGGCAGTTGTTCATCGCCCACTGCAGGCGGTCCGGGGCGTCCTTCATCTCGGCGTCGATCGTGTCGAGGAGCGCCGCGAGGTCGAGCCCGTCCGGCCGCTTCACCACCCGGTCGGTGGTCAGCGGGGCTCCGCTTCACCACGTTGGTGACCAGCCAGTCCTGCACCTTGGGGGTACGGGCGTCGCCAGCGCAGCCAGCTCGGCCATCACCTCGGGCACGGTCACCTCGGGCACGCACGCCTCCCTGTCCTCACCGGTTCCCTCAGCCTACGCTGGCGGGCCCGCCGCATCCCCGCCGTGCCGGGACCGGCGATTGCGCGTGCAGCGGTCGATCACACGTCCACCCACCGCACCCCCACGGGCACGAGTTCCCCTGCGCCGGAGGTGACCTCAGCGACTACCGTCGCCAGCTCCGCGGGATCACCCGCGGCGAGCGTGAGGGTGACGACCGCGCCGTAGGCGGTGCCCACGACCGGGACTCCACGCCCCCGCAGGTCCGCCTCCACCCGCCCGGCGATGTCGTGCCCGACGTCCACCGCCAGCAGGTGGCGCCGTTCGCGACCGACCAGGCTCGCGGCGTCGACGGCCGCGGCCACCGCGCCCGAGTAGGCCCGGACGAGTCCGCCTGCACCGAGCTTGACGCCGCCGAAGTAGCGGGTGACGACCGCCGCGACACCGACGAGGTCTCGGGCCCGCAGCACCTGCAGCATCGGCACCCCCGCGGTGCCGCCGGGCTCTCCGTCGTCGCCGGACCGTTCGGCCCGCTGCGCCGGCTCGTCCCCGGCGATGTAGGCCCAACAGTGGTGTCGCGCATCGTGATACCGGCGACGTTGCTCGTCGAGGAACTCCTGTGCGGCCTGCGGACCGTCGACGCGGCGGAGCACCGCGAGGAACCGGGAATGCTTGACCTCGGTTTCCACCTCGACGTCCGGGCCTGCGGGCAGCGTGAAGGGCATGATTCCATCCTCCCGCCGCGGCTGCCTGCGGCGGCGTCCGGGGTTGCCGCCGCGACGTAGAGTTGCGGACAGTTTCCGATCACCACCCTCGACCGCGGGGAGACGAACGTGAGCCAACTACTGCGTGTCCAGAACTTCACCGTGTCCAGCGACGGCATTGCCGCCGGACCCGACCAGAGTTTCGAGAGTCCGTTCGGGCTCGACCACGGCAACCTGATGGCGTGGGCAGGGGCGACGGCCAGTTGGCCGAACCGCACCGATTCCGGCGGCAGCCGCGGCCTCGACGACTACTTCACCCGGGACTTCTCGCACAACATCGGGGCCGAGATCATGGGCCGCAACAAGTTCGGACCGCAGCGCGGCCCATGGACGGATCCGGAGTGGTTCGGATGGTGGGGGGACGAACCACCCTTCCACACCCCGGTGTTCGTCATGACACACCATCCGCGTCCCTCGTTCTCCCTGTCCGACACCACATTTCACTTTGTCGATGGTGATCCGGCGACGGTGCTCGACCGGGCGCGGGAGGCGGCACGGGGCAGGGACGTTCGGCTCGGCGGTGGCGTCACCACCATCCGGGAATTCCTCGACGCGGATCTCGTCGACACCCTGCACGTGGCGGTCGCGCCGATCGAGTTCGGATCCGGGCTGCGGCTGTGGGAGTCCCCGGACGATCTCCGCGACCGGTTCCAGCTGGACGTTGTGCCCAGTCCCAGCGGGATTACCCACCACCTGTTCTGGCGCAGGTGACGGCGGACCCCACCCGGATCCCGTCGAGACCGTCCGACTCACCTCAGCGTCGCGCGAAGATCCGTTCCCACACCGTCGGATCGGTGCGCGGCCCGCTCAGTGTGTCGGCGCCGTACCGTTCGATCTCCGCGCCGAGGTCCAGGGGCCGCGTCGGGGGCGTCCCCGGAACCAACTCCTCCTCCACCCGGTCGTCGGGCACCAGCCAACACACCTCGAACTCGATGCCGTCGGGATCGCGGGCATAGAGCGCCTTCGTCGAGCCGTGGTTACTCGCCCCGGTCAGGGCACCCGCGGCCGTGAGTCGGTCCGCCATCCCCGCCAGGTCGGTGAGCGTCCCCACCTCCCACGCCAGGTGGTAGAGCCCCACCTCGCCGGGCCTGCGCACGCCCGGCGCGTGCGGACTCTGGAAGAGCCCGAGGTCATGATCGTTCGCCGACCCGGCGGCCTGCAGGAACGCGGCACCCGAGAATCCCCCCGGCAACTGCCGAAACCCGAGCACGTCCCGATAGAACGCGAGACTGCGATCGAGGTCGGAGACGAACAGGACGGCATGATTGAGACGGCGAATCATCGTGGCCTACTTCCCGAACCGGTAGGTGACGCCGGTCAGCCGCTCCGACTCGTCCCACAGCGAGGCGGCCACCGCCCGATCGTGGGATCGGGCGCTGGAACCCACCACCCGGGGATGTCCGCGCTGCTCGAACGGTCCGTCCGGACCAACGAAGGTGCCGGAGGACACCGAATCGGATGTCGCCGCGTACAGCGCGGGCAGCGCACCCATCTCGGCACTCTGCGCGAACAGATTTCCGATCCCCATCACCCGATCCCACGGCGACCCGGTGTGGCCCTGCAGCCCGGTCGACGCGTACCCCGGGTGCGCGGCAAGCGATTTCACGGCCGAACCGGCGGCGGTCAGCCGACGATCCAGCTCGTACGCGAACATCAGGTTCGCCAGCTTCGACTGCCCGTAGGCGAACCAGCGGCCGTACCGCCGCCGTTGCCAGTTCGGATCGTCGAGCGCGATCGCCCCGATGCGGTGCATCAGGCTCGACATCGTCACCACCCGGTCGGTGATCCGGTCGAGGAGCAGTCCGGTGAGCGCGAAGTGCCCGAGGTGATTGGTGCCGAACTGTGTCTCGAACCCGTCGACAGTGCTGGACTTCGGCACCGCCATCACGCCGGCGTTGTTGATCAGCACGTCCACCGCCTCGATGCCGTCCGCGAACTTTCGCACCGATGCCAGGTCCGCGAGGTCCAGCGGGCGCACCTGCGCGTTCGCGCCGATCGCCGCCGCGACCGGCGCGGCCTTGGCCACGTTCCGGCAGGCCAGGATCACGGTCGCACCCGCGGCCCCGAGGGCCTTCGCCGCCTCCGCCCCGAGCCCGCTGTTGGCTCCGGTCACCACGACGGTGCGTCCGGTCTGATCGGTGATGTCACGCGCGGTCCAGTTCCCCATGTGGCCCAGGGTACGTCGACGCCGGATTTCCGGAACCCGGGGAAGAGCCGGGGGTCGGCGGAGCGGCTATCGTCGCGTCCCATGACCGACGCCCAGCCCCCTCGCCAGCCCATCGGACTCGCCGTGATCGGCACCGGATTCGGCTGCATCACCCACGTTCCCGCCTTCCGCGACGCCGGATTCGAGGTCCGTGTCCTGATCGGCCGCGACCACGACCGCACCGCCGCGCGCGCCGAACGGTTCGGCATCCCCCACGCAGCCACCTCGTTGGCGGAGGCGTGTGCGCTGACCGAGATCGACGCCGTCACCATCGTCACGCCGCCGCACACCCATGCCGACCTGGCGATCGAGGCCGCCGAACGCGGACTGCACGTGGTGTGCGAGAAGCCGTTCGCCGCGGATCTGGCGCAGGCGAGGCGGATGCTCGACGCCGTCGAGCGGGCCGGGGTGGTGCATCAGGTCGGGACCGAGTTCCGTTACGCCCCTGCGCAGGCGCTGCTGGCCAGGGAGGTGGCGGCGGGGACGATCGGCACCCCGAAGCTGGCGACGATGCTGATGCACCTCCCGATGTTCGCTGCGGACGACGCCGAGGCACCCGACTGGTGGACCGACGGGGCGTCCGGCGGCGGCTGGCTGGGCGCGCAGGGCACCCACATGATCGACCAGATCCGCAGCACGCTCGGCGAATTCGACACCGTCAGCGCCGGACTGCCGGTGGTGGCCGACCGCGGCCAGACCGCCGAGGACTCGTTCACCGTGCACTTCCGTACCGTCACCGGCGTGGACGGTGTCCTGCAGAGCACCGTCGGGTCGTGGGGGCCGCTCATCATGACCACCCGCATCGCGGGCACGACAGGAAGCCTGTGGATCGACGGAGCCACCGTCCGGCGGGCGGGCGCCGATGGCGAGCACGACGTTCCCGTTCCGGACGACCTGGCGACACCGGGCCCCGTGCCGCCCCCGTTCGACCTGTTCTCCACCACCTACGACTGGCTGCACGCGACCGGCATCGACCGCGCCCCCTACACCCGGCTCGCGGACGCCTTCCGCCGCCGCATCCTCGGTGAGGCACTCGGACCGAACGAGCCGCGCCCGGCGACCTTCGCGGACGGCGTGGCCGGGCAGGCGGTGCTGGATGCAATCCGACGGTCCGCTGCGGAGGGCAGGTCGGTCCGGATCGCCGACCTGCCCTGACCGTCAGCCGACGGTCGGGAAGGTCACGTAGCTCGGTTGTGTCGGGTCGAGCTGGAGGTGCTGCGGACGCAGCCCGCTTGCGGCAAGCATCGGGCCGAGGGGCAGGTATCGCGGCACGCTCAGCGCGTACACGTCCACCCGGAGTCGGTGCCCGGGCGCCAGCACGGCATCGGTGGGGACCATGTTCACGTCGAGCACCGTCGGCTGTCCCGGCACGGTCGGCTGCCGCGTCGCGAGGGTCAGGCGGTGGTGGGCGTCGGTGTAGTCCCCGTTCGGCGCCTTCTCCGACCGCGCGTCGTCGACCGCCCGCAATGACGAGGTCAGCGCACCGCTCGTCAGCACCGTGGACCGCCCGTCGGGGGCGACGTCGTTGACGGTGACCGCCCAGAACCCGTCGGTGGTGTCGTGAACGGTGTTGAGGTGCACGTTGATCGGCCCGGAGATCACGGTGGGTTCGGTAACGGGTGCGCCGGTGAAGGTCAGGCCCTCCGCCTCCTGGATCCGGGAGTCCTTGGTGCACACCGATCCCAGCACGACCAGCATCCCGGCGGTGCCCTGCGCGGCGTCCCGCGAACACAATCCGCGCGCCCCGGGCGCGACGGTCAGGCGGGCGGCCTCACCGGGTGCCTGTGTGGTGAGGCTGCCGTCGTGCCCGCTGTGCCCGGCGGTCCCGCTCGGTGCCGCCGACAGGTACAGACGCTGGTACTGCGCACCGGCCCTGGGGAAGCGGTCGGTGGTGGTCCAGCCGCCGCCCTGCTGCCACAGCGTGACCGGTCCGTACTTCTCGATCCCGTTGTCGATTCCCTTGAGCCACCGGTCGAACCAGGCCCGCTCGAGGACGTCGATGCGGGGCGGGGAACCGGCGGTCCCGAAGCCCTGCCCCGGATTCAGGTGGTAGGTGTCACCCATGACCAGCTGCTTGCGGCCGGGCGGCAGGTCGATGCCGTTGTAGATCCGCGGCTCGCTGTTGGCGAAGATGTCGTGCCAGCCACCGAACACCATGGTCGGCACCTCGATGCGGTCGAGGTCGGCCCGGCGGTCCTGGTAGAAGGGCCCGTCCTGCGCGACCGCCATCGTCGAGGGGGTCATGTCGGCGATGTCCGGCTCCGACACCGCCTGCACGAGTTCGGGAATCATCGTGAACGGGTCGGCGAGACGGTCCGCGAGCCAGCGCTGGTCGACGGTGCCGCGCAGCACGTCCTGCGCGTTCGGCACCAGCTTGAGCCCGTCGACCAGCGCGAGCCACATCGGCATGAAGCCGACGCCGAGGCCGCCTCCGGTGCCGACGATGTCGCGCAGCAGGTCGTTGCCCGGCTCGACCGGGAAGATCGCCTTCAACGCGGGCGGGCGGTGACCGGCGGCCTGCACCGAGTTGATGCCGGAGTAGGAGACGCCGCCCATCCCCACCGCGCCGTCCGACCACGGTTGCCTGCTCGCCCAGTCGATGATCTCGACGCTGTCCTGCTGTTCGCGCGGCCCGAGCACGTCCCACACCCCCTGCGAGAAGCCCGTGCCGCGGGCGTCGACGACGACCTGGGTGTAGCCGCTCTGCACCAGTGCGCGGTTGACGCCGAAGGCCTTCATGCCGCCGCTGGTGACGAGTCCGGTCAATTCGGTCACCCCGTCGAGCGGGGTTCCGGTGAGGTTCAGCTGATTGAGGAACGACACCAGGGTTGCCTCGACCCCGGGCAGCGCGAGGCCGGCGTCGGCGACGGCGCTGATCAGTTTCGTGTACGGGGTGATGTTGAGGACGGTGGGCAGCTTGTCCTCAATCGCGCGCCCCACGGCGTCGGCGGGGCGGTAGACGTTCGCCCGCAACACCGTGCCGTCGCTCATCGTGATCGGCACGTCCCACTCGATCGCAACGCCCGGATACCGCGGTGCCTGATCCGCGGTGAGCTGCCACTGCCGGGCGGCCGCACCCCCGGACGGGTCGGCCGCCGCGGGAACGGCCGCGAACCCGACGCCGAGCGCCAGCACCGTCAACACCGAACCGAGAACCTTCGAACGCATCCGCACCGACTCCCCCTCGCGCGATGGGCCCCGTGACGGGCGCCACAAAACCTACCGGAGAGTAGCCGCCGCCACGACCAGCGTCAACGACCGAACTGTGCGTGAATTTCACCCCCATCGGGGTAAAACTCGCGCACGGGCGGCGCAGCCGCATACGGTGGGCCGGTGCCCGCCGCTCCGCTTCCCGTGCGTGACGGCCTCAACCCGACGCGGTTGCGGCTGCCCGGCGACGGTGCCTGGCCGACGGTGCTCGAGTACCTGCTCGCGCGATTCCCGGATGACGCGGCACGGCTGCGCGAGAAGGTCGATGCGGCCGAGGTGGTTGCCGGGGACGGCGTCCCGGTCACACCCGAAACCCCGTACCGGGCCCACACGTTCGTCTTCCTGTACCGCGATCCACCGGTCGAGCCTCCCGTGCCGTTCGAGGTCGAGATCCTGCACCGTGACGAGGACCTGCTCGTCGTCGACAAGCCACACTTCCTGGCCAGCACTCCGCGCGGGCGGCATGTGACGGAGTCGGCGCTGGTCCGGCTGCGCCGCGACCTGGATCTGCCGGACCTGACCCCGGCACACCGCCTCGACCGGGTCACCGCCGGCGTCCTCGTCTTCACCGTGCGGCCGTCGGCGCGACGGGACTATCAGGAGTTGTTCGCGCAGCGGCGGGTCGCCAAGGAGTACGAGGCGATCGCCCGGTTCGACCCGGATCTGGCCCTGCCGCAAACGGTGCGCAGTCGCATCGTCAAACCGGACGGCGATCTGCGCTGTGTCGAGGTCCCCGGCGACCCGAACGCGGAGACCCGGATCGAGCTGATCGAGTCGCGCGGCGGGATCGGACGGTATCGCCTGCTTCCCCGCACCGGCAAAATGCATCAGCTGCGGGTGCACCTCAACGGACTCGGCATCCCGATCATCGGGGACAACTTCTATCCAACACTGTATGACATTGCGCCCGATGACTATTCGAACCCACTGCAGCTGCTGGCTCGCTCGGTTGCGTTCACCGACCCGCGGACCGGGCTGCCCCGCGAGTTCGCCAGTCGACGCCGCCTCACCGCCTGGACCTGATTCCTACTACAGGCCGTCGTGGCCTGCGTCACACTATCTTGCATCTCAAATGCAAATTAAATAGCTTCGGATCATGAGCCTCTCAGCAGCGTCCACCGAAGTCATCCGCGCGACCCTCCCCGCCGTCGGTGCCGCCATCGGCGACATCACCCCCCTGTTCTACAAGAAGATGTTCGCCGCGCACCCCGAACTGGAGCGCGACCTGTTCAACCGAGGCAACCAGAAGCAGGGCGACCAGCAGCGGGCGCTGGCGGGTTCGATCGCCGCCTTCGCGACGCTCCAGGTCAGCGACGACGCCCCGAGCACCGATCTGATCATGTCCCGGATCGCGAACAAGCATGCGTCGCTCGGGATCACCGAGGATCAGTACCAGATCGTCCACACGTACCTCTTCGAGGCGATCGTCGAGGTGCTCGGCGCGGCCGTCACCCCCGAGGTCGCTGCGGCGTGGGACGAGCTGTACTGGCTGATGGCCAACACCCTCATCGCGATGGAGCGCGACCTCTACGCCGATGCGGGCGTCGAGCCCGGCCAGGTGTGGCGCGAGGTGAAGGTGACCCGCCGGGTGCTCGAATCCCCCGAAACCGTCTCCTTCGTCCTCGGCTCCGCGGACGGGACGCCGCTGCCGTCGTACCGCCCGGGGCAGTACATCTCGGTCGGCGTCACCCTCCCCGACGGCGCCCGGCAGATCCGCCAGTACAGCCTGGTCGGCTCCCCGACCGCGGCGGACTGGCAGATCAGCGTCAAGGCGATCCCCGGCGACGGCACCGACTCACCGGCAGGCGAGGTCTCGAACTTCCTGTACCAGAATGTCTTCGAGGGCGACACCCTGTCCGTCACCACTCCCTTCGGCGATCTCGTCCTCGACGAGGGTGACGCGCCGCTGCTGCTGGTGTCCGCCGGGATCGGCTGCACCCCGATGATCGGCATGCTGAACCACCTCGCCGACACCGCCGCCGCCCGCCCGGTCGCGGTGCTGCATGCCGACCGCTCCCCCGCCCGGCACGCGCACCGCGCGGAGCTGGCCGAGCTGGTCGGGCAGATCCCGTCCGCCACCATGCACCGGTGGTACGAGGATCTCGGTCAGCGGGCGCAGGACGAGCGCACGTTCGCCGGCCGCGCCGACCTGTCCGGTATCGAGATCATCGACGGCACCCAGGTCTACCTGTGCGGCCCGATGCCGTTCATGCAGTCCGTGCGCGCGAGCCTGCTTGAGCGGCAGGTCCCCGACTCGGCGATCCACTACGAGGTCTTCGGCCCCGACAGCTGGACCCCGGCCAACTAAATCCCGACCCCCGGTGCGGCCCCGACTCGATCTCGAGTCGGGGCCGCGCCGTTTCCGTGACCTCCCACGGCAGAACCGTTCCGCTCCGGGCCGAGACGACTGTTGACTGATTCCGGAAAAGTGCCATTCTGACTAGGTATCCACAACGTCTCGAAGGCCCCGCTCGCCTTCGTGAGCACGGGTCGATTCATCCGCTCCGGGAAGGAACGCCGTGTCCGAAGAACGCACGCCGAACGCCAAGGAACGCCGGTCCGAGGGTAGCGACAGCGAGAATCCGGTGATCGCCGCACCAACCCCCCGAGCACACCGCCCGTACACCAACCAGGACTGGTGGCCGAATCAGCTGGATCTGTCGGTCCTGCACGCGCATTCGTCCCGGTCGACCCCGCTGGGCGAGGACTTCGACTACGCGAGCGAGTTCGCGAAGCTCGACGTCGAGGCCCTCAAGCGCGACCTGTTCGATCTCATGACGACATCGCAGGAATGGTGGCCCGCCGACTACGGCCACTACGGTGGCCTGTTCATCCGGATGAGCTGGCACGGCGCGGGCACCTACCGCATCGCCGACGGCCGCGGCGGCGCCGGACAGGGCGCCCAACGCTTCGCCCCGCTCAACAGCTGGCCCGACAACGCCAGCCTGGACAAGGCCCGGCGCCTGCTGTGGCCGGTCAAGCAGAAGTATGGGCAGTCGATCTCCTGGGCCGACCTGCTCGTCTTCGCAGGCAACTGCGCGCTCGAGTCGATGGGGTTCGAGACGTTCGGCTTCGGGTTCGGTCGACCGGACATCTGGGAACCCGAGGAGGTCTTCTGGGGACTCGAGGACGAGTGGCTTGGCACCGACAAGCGCTACAGCGGTGAGCGCGAACTGGCGAAGCCGCTCGGCGCCACGACCATGGGCCTGATCTATGTGAATCCCGAAGGCCCTGAGGGACAACCGGATCCGATTGCCGCAGCCCACGATATCCGCGAAACGTTCGGGCGGATGGCGATGGACGATGAGGAGACCGCGGCACTCATCGTCGGCGGCCACACCTTCGGCAAGACACACGGCGCCGGCGACCCGGACCTGATCGGGCCCGAGCCGGAGGCCGCCCCACTCGAGGAGCAGGGCCTCGGCTGGAAGAGCGCCTACGGCACCGGCGCAGGCGCGGACGCGATCACCAGCGGGCTCGAGGTGGTGTGGACACCAACCCCGACGACGTGGGACAACACGTTCCTCGAGATCCTCTATCGGTACGAGTGGGAGTTGACGAAGAGCCCCGCGGGCGCGTGGCAGTACGTGGCGCGCGACGGTGCGGGAGCGGGCACGATCCCGGACCCCTTCGGCGGCCCGGGACGGGCCCCCACCATGCTGGTCACCGACATCTCGTTGCGCGAATCTCCGATCTACGCCGACATCACCCGGCGGTGGCTCGATCATCCCGAGGAACTGGCCGTCGCCTTCGCGAAGGCCTGGTACAAGCTGCTGCACCGCGACATGGGGCCGGTCTCGCGCTACCTCGGGCCGTGGGTGCCCGAACCGCAACTCTGGCAGGACCCGGTGCCCGCCGTCGATCACCCGCTGGTCGAGGCCGGGGACGTCGCCACGCTCAAGGCCGCCGTGCTGCAGTCGGGGCTGTCGGTGGACCGGCTGGTCCGGACGGCGTGGGCGGCGGCCGCAGGCTTCCGCAGCACTGACAAGCGCGGCGGCGCCAACGGGGCACGGATTCGGCTGGCACCGCAGAAGGACTGGGAGGTGAACCAGCCGACCGAGTTGGCCGAGGTGCTGCCGGTGCTTGACCGGATTCGACGGGACTTCAACGACTCGGCAGGCGGAGGACGGGCTGTGTCGCTGGCCGACCTGATCGTCCTCGCCGGGTCCGCGGCCGTCGAGCAGGCGGCGAAGGACGCCGGCGTCGAGGTGACGGTGCCGTTTGCGCCGGGGCGTACCGATGCCTCGCAGGCGGACACCGACGTGGCGTCGTTCGCGGTCCTCGAACCCCGTGCCGACGGATTCCGCAACTACGCCCGCGACGACGAAAAGGCTCCGCTGGAGCAGTTGCTGCGAGAGCGTGCCTACCTGCTCGATCTGACCGCGCCGGAGATGACGGTGCTCGTCGGTGGCCTCCGGGCCCTCGGCGCCAATCACGGCGGCGGCCCGCACGGCGTCCTCACCGACCGGCCCGGCGTGCTGACCACCGACTTCTTCGTCAACCTTCTCGACATGGGCACGGTCTGGACCCCGTCCGAGTCCGACGCGAACGTCTACGAGGGCCGGGATCGCGGGACCGGCGTGGCCCGGTGGACGGCCACCACGGTCGACCTCGTCTTCGGCTCGCACTCTCAGCTGCGCGCCCTCGCGGAGGTCTACGCCTGCGACGATGCGGGTCCGCGATTCGTGCACGACTTCATCGACGCGTGGGTGAAGGTGATGAACCTGGACCGATTCGACCTTCACTGAGCGCGGACCAGCACTGTCCCCGACAACGCAGAAACTCCCAACTCGGATGAGTTGGGAGTTTCATGGCCTGGTGGCCAGGGCCGGGATCGAACCGGCGACCTTCCGCTTTTCAGGCGGACGCTCGTACCAACTGAGCTACCTGGCCGGGCGGCACCCGAACCGAATGCCTTCGCTTACTAAGCGACCCTGACGGGACTCGAACCCGCGACCTCCGCCGTGACAGGGCGGCGCGCTAACCAACTGCGCCACAGGGCCTTGCTGTACCTCTTTATTGTGAGACCCACTGGCTGTGGCCCTCGGTCTTGCTCGGTTTGAAACCTAGCAGGCGAACCCGCTACTTCCCAAATCCGTACCCCCTACGGGATTCGAACCCGCGCTACCGCCTTGAAAGGGCGGCGTCCTAGGCCGCTAGACGAAGGGGGCCCGCCGGATCTCTCCGGCAAGTACCCTCAACGGCTGTTCCGTTGGGAGCTCGCATAGCTTAGGACACATCTTTCGGAGAACTCAAATCGGCTGGTCATCGCCGGTTTCCGAGGCGTTTTCGGCCGTTGCGGCGGCGGTGGCGAGCGATGCGAGGTCCTGCCAGCCCTCCCTGCGCCATGCCTCAAGCCAGTCCTCGGCCGCCATCGCCTGCAGCAGCACCTCGAATGCCTCGTCGAACCGCTCCCGCAGGCCGGTGCTGTCCGTGGTCAGGTCGAGCATGTAGCGCTGACCGGCAAGGCAGGCCCCCAACACCCGGGAGAACACCACCGGATCCGCATCCGGCCGCAGCAGACCCTCCCGCTGGGCCCGCAGCACCAGCTCGTGCGCGGTGTGTCCCCACACCTGACTGCCCCCGGCGCGCACGTCGGAGTAGAACTCCGGCTCGATGATGAGCCGGAACTCCGCCTGGACGATCACCTCGTCGGCGAATCGGTCCGCCAGTTCGGCGATGATCGCGTGCAGCACTTGAAGGGGGTCGGCATCGACGCGCTTCCACCGGTCGGTCGATTCGGTGTACCGCTCGAGCGCGGCAGCCATGACCGCGCGCGCGAGGTCCTCTTTCGAATCGAAGTGGAAGTACATCGCCCCCTTGGTCGCATGGGAGCCCTCAAGGATGGTGTTCACCGATGCCGCCGCGTATCCGCGTCGGGCGAACTCGACCGCCGCGGCCTCGACGATCGCCGCGCGGGTCCGCCGCGCGCGTTCCTGTTGACGTGCCATGTGAGCTTGTCCCGCCTCCGAAACCTGCAAGTCGAATTGGTGCGCCCCGACAGGCCACAGAAGACCTCGATCAACCCTAACCCCGGCAACCGCGATTTGGGCGCACCACCACACCGCCGAACGGGACGCAAGATGCTACCGGCAAGTAAGGTAAGCGACCTGCCGTAACACACCAGGTGGTACGCTTTGGTTGGCTCGGGTGCGCCGGAGGGGGGTGCGCACCCGAGTTCTCCGCCCCGCGGCCCGTCACAGCCAGTCCCGCCGGCGAAAGTTCCACCACAGCCCCAACCCCAGCACGAGCAGCAATGCCGCACTGAACCAGAATCCAGTGGTGTCGCCGTATCCCGGGAACGGGATGTTCTGTCCGAAGTAGCCGGTGACCCCCGTCGGGATCGCGATGATCGCCGCCCAGGCGGTCAGCTTCTTCATGATCTCGTTCAGCGAATTTCCCTGCATCGCAAGATGTGTCGCGAGAATCGACTCGATCGTGTCGCGCATCCCGTCGATCCGTTCGGTCGCGCGGAGCGTGTGGTCGTACACGTCCTGGTAGTACGGCACCAGGTCCCCGTCGAGTACATGCGCCCCCTGCCGGAGCAGTGCGCTCAACGCCTCGTTCATCGGCAACACCGCCCGCCCGAGGTGGGCGACCGCCTTTCGCAACACGAAACTGCGCAACTGGACCGCATTCTTCGGGCCCTCCCCGAGCAGCAGCGCGTCCTCGAGATTCTGGATCTGGTCGTCGAGCAGGTCGATCGCGGCGAAGTACCCGTCGACCAGGTTGTCGAGCACGCTGTGCAGCAGGAACCCGACCCCGTATGACGTCAGGTCCGGGTTGTCGTCCCAGTCATCCAGGATCGGGTCGATCGCGAATCCGTCGTCGCCGCGGATCGTGATGAGGGCCCGCGGCAGGATGAAGATCGAGACGTCGGTCCCGGCAAGGTCGTCGGACCCGGCCTGCATGCGGACCGCGCGGGCGTGCAGCAGATTGTGATCGCGGAACCGCACCAGTCGGGGGCGCTGCCGACCCGACACCGCGCCCTCGACCGCGAGCGGATGCAACCCGACCTCCCCGCCGATCAACGGCGACAACGCCACAATGTCGGCGACCGACGGGGCGAGCAGGTCCACCCAGATCAGGGCGTTCTGCTCGGACCGGTGCGAGGCGAGATCCGCGAGCGGCAGGTCAACCCCGGCCAGCGCCCCGTCGACGTAGAGCCGATTGCGGACCCGACAGGACACCTGCACGCTCGCTGACGCCATCGCCACCTCCTCGACCCGACCATCTTGACCCCGGCCCGCCCCGAAGCCCCGGAGGCCGACCGCCCCCGCGCGCCAACTAGACTGCTGCAGCACTGCCCCTTTAGCTCAGTTGGTAGAGCTACGGACTTTTAATCCGCAGGTCCTCGGTTCGAGCCCGAGAGGGGGCACCACCGCCCACCAGGAACCACGCCTGGTGGGATTTTTCGTTTTCGATGAACCTGCGCGGCACCCCACCAGGCGGACTCGACTTGGTAACGCTTTCCTCAAGTTCCGCGGGCGGGGATGTCCGTATCCGGCGGGGTCTGATACCACTTGGTGGGCGGCGATCGGTGCGAAATGGCCAACTTGGCCATGAATCAACGAAATTCGCGGCCGAGACCGACGCGATTGCATGGCACGGTCAGGGTTCGACGAGGGCAGAAAAAGGCGGTGAGCGGAGATGACGTCTCCTCACGGGCACATCGGCATCGACCACACCCGGCCCGCATCCGCGACCCGTCCGCGTTCGGCGACGCTGCACCGACCGTGCACCGGTGCGCGTATCGCCGATTCCGCCGCCACCCGCTCCAGCGACACCGACCTGGGGCACGCCACCTTCCGGACCCTGGAAGACGCGGCGGAGTCCCCGCTCACCGACGACCAGGCAGCATCACTCGGGCGCCTGGTCCGACTGGTGGTCCGCCGGACCGCCGGGCTGCCCGGGGGCTTCGACACCGTCGAGGACCTGTGCCGCGGCCACCTGCAGGCGCGCGCCTGCGCTCCGACGGCCGAGCAGACCCGAGCTGCCGCGCAGCGCACCCTCGATCGACTGCGCGCCCCGGCCTCCTGATCTTTCGGGCCCGGATCCGGCAATCCGGGCGACCCCGGCGAAGTGGGTCGACATCCCACACGCTGCGGGATCAGAATGGTCTCCAGAGGTCCGGATTCAGGGAGGCCGCCATGACCGTGGATGTCGCTGACGCGAACAACATGTACACGCGCACCCGGGACACCGCACACGCCAGCGAGGTGCGTAGGGACGTCTTTGTGGTGACGACGGGTGTAGCCCTCGTCCTGCTCAGCCTGTGGCTACCGACCCAGGGCGATCAGGCGGTCACCGGGACCATCCTGATCCTCGGGCTGATCGCCTATTCGGCGGGGCTGTGGGCGATGACGACCGAATCACGCACCAGCCACTGGGCTCTCGTGGTCCTCGGGCTGGCGCTGCTCGTGACCCCGCTCGCGATGGCATTCCCCGACGGCACCACGGCGGCGACGGCCGTTGCCGTCGTCGCGGGCGCCGTCGTCCTCGCGGTCGGCGTGCTGGGACTGCTCGCGCGCCGGGACGAGCCCGCCCCGGCGCGACACCGTCGTCGGTCCCCGATCGCCGACCCGTGGGTGCCTCGCGGGCGGTGAGTCGATCCGGCCGTCAGGCCGACGGCGGCGTCTCCTCGCGGTCCGCCCGCTCGCGCTCCTCCCGTTGCCGGGCGTCCTCGCGCAGCCGGGACAGCTGGTCACCGCGCCTGCGGTACCGCAGCGTCAACCAGACCAGGACACCGAAGACGAGCGCGCCGACCACAACCCCGACCAGCGTTGCCCCGCGGAAGCCAGGGGCGTCGACGTCGAGGATCCGTTCACCCGCATGCGCGGCGGAGTTGGTGCCGACCACGACCGACAACGTCAGCAGGTTCGGCGCGGCAATCAGCAGGGCGGCGACGAGGGCCGCGACCACCGTCACCTTCGCGTACCGCCACCGTCGGGATCGCCACGCCGCAGCGAACAGAGCCAGCGGCACCAGCGTGCACACGAACCCGAAGGTCAGGCCCCACAGAATCCCTCGGGTCATGCTTGCCGCGGCGAGCGACCCGGCCTGCTGCGCCCACCACCGGGGCAGGAACGCGGCAAGAACGAAGTAGGTGACGACAAGGACGACGACGAGCACTAGGCCCCAGATCGTCTTCCGCAACCACGGCGGCATACCGGAGCGCGGGGCGGTCGGCACCTCATTCGTGCTCATCCGTCCATCCTCGCCCGCGGAACCGACACGCGCCACGCGACACGACGATCCACCTCTGCGCCGGATTCGTCCAATACGGTGCGTCGAGAAGGTTTGTCCATCGCGAACCCCAGCACGAAAGCGAGCACCATGGCCTCCCTCGACGAACTTCTCGCCCAGATCCCGATCGCGGACATCGCCGCCAAACTCGGCGTCGACGAGGCGACCGCGACGGCGGCCGTGAAATCCGCGGTCCCGACGCTCCTCGGCGGCCTCGAAGCCAACGCACAGGACGCGAGCGGCGCCGCCTCCCTCGAGGCAGCCCTCGCCCAGCACCAGTCCAGCTCGCTGCTCGACGGCGGGGTCGATCTCGCTCAGGTCGACGAGGCCGACGGCGAGAAGATCGTCGGCCACGTCTTCGGCGACAACGCGAACCAGGTCGCCAGCACGCTCGGCGGCCTCGACGGGGCGGGCGGCAGTTCCCTGATGACCAAGCTGCTGCCCCTCCTCGCGCCGCTGGTCCTCACGTTCGTCGCCAAGCAGTTCGGTGGCGGCGGTGCGGGCGGGACGCAGGCGGCGTCCGCCGCACCGGGCGGCGGGCTCGGCGACCTGCTCGGCGGCCTGCTCGGCGGCGGAGGCAAGAGCGGCGGCGGGCTCGGCGACGTCCTCGGCGGCCTGCTCGGCGGCGGCGGCAAGAGCGGCGGCGGCCTCGGTGACCTGCTCGGCGGCCTGCTCGGCGGCGGTCGCCGATAGTCGCGCGTGGCCGGCGGCACCCGTGCTGCGCTGCCGTCGGCCACGTAACGACACGCCGCTCCACCGCGATGGTTCGCAGGGTGGTCGACGTGACCTCGTAGCGCCATGAGCGGATCGATCGGATCTCAAACATGGTTACGGTCCCGTAGGCTAGGTTGAGCCGATTCCGCGACGCATGGAGGCAAGTGATGGCCAGAGTTTTGACCCAGCTCGAGTTGCTGCAGGAACTGGAGCCCGTGGCCGAAGCGAATCTCAACCGCCACCTGTCGATGGCCAAGGACTGGCATCCGCACGACTATGTCCCGTGGGACGAGGGCCGCAACTTCGCCGCGATGGGCGGTGACGACTGGGACGAGGAGCAGTCCCGGCTCGATCCGGTCGCCAAGGCGGCGATGATCACGAACCTGCTCACCGAGGACAACCTCCCCTCCTACCACCGCGAGATCGCCGAGAACTTCTCCAGGGACGGCGCATGGGGCACCTGGGTTGGACGGTGGACCGCCGAGGAGAATCGGCACGGCATCGTGCTGCGCGACTATCTGGTCGTGACCCGGGGCGTCGACCCGGTCGCGCTGGAAGAGGCGCGGATGATCCACATGACCAACGGGTACGCCTCCCCCGCCGACACCGGCGGCCTGCTCTCGTCGGTCGCCTACGTAACCTTCCAGGAACTGGCGACCCGGGTGTCGCACCGCAACACCGGCAAGGCGTGCAACGACGACATCGCCGACCGGATGCTCACCCGCATCGCTGCGGACGAGAACCTGCACATGATCTTCTACCGGAACATCTGCGAGGCCGCGCTCGATCTGGCTCCGGATCAGGCCATCGCCGCGATCACGGATGTCATCACGAAGTTCCAGATGCCCGGCGCGGGCATGCCGAACTTCCGGCGCAACGGTGTGCTGATGGCCAAGCACGGCATCTACGACCTGCGGCAGCACCTCGAGGAGGTGGTGATGCCGGTCCTGCGGAAGTGGCGGATCTTCGACCGCACCGACTTCTCCGGCGCAGGCGAGGCCGCCCGCGAGCAGCTGTCCTCGTTCGTCGACGACCTCGGCCTGCAGGCCGCCAAGTTCGAGGAGCAGCGGGACCGCATGCTGGCCCGTGAGGCGCGCAGGCGTGAACTGGAGGAACCGGCCTCCTGAGGTCGGCGACCCCGGGGCATCCCCGGCGGAGCGGCTATCCTGTGCCCGGCACCGAACCCCGGTGCCGGGCACAGACTTTTCCGAGGTAATCGATGTCTTCCGCTGATCAGCATCTGCGTATCGGCTCGCTGGAGCTGCGCAGTCCCGTCGTACTTGCGCCGATGGCGGGTATCACGAATGTGGCGTTCCGCACCCTCTGCCGGGAACTCGAGCTCGAGCGGGCGGGCAGCACCTCCGGTCTGTACGTGTGCGAGATGGTGACCGCCCGCGCGCTGGTCGAACGCCAGCCGGGGACCCTGCACATGACAACCTTCGGCCCGACGGAGACGCCGCGGTCGCTGCAGCTGTACACGGTCGACCCGGACACCACCTACGCGGCAGCGAAGATGATCGTCGACGAGAACATGGCCGACCACATCGACATGAACTTCGGCTGCCCGGTCCCGAAGGTGACCCGTAAGGGCGGCGGCTCGGCGCTGCCGTACAAGCGGCGCCTGTTCGGGCAGATCGTCGCGGCCGCGGTGCGGGCCACCGAGGGCACCGACATCCCGGTGACGGTAAAGATGCGGGTCGGGATCGACGCCGACCACCACACCCACCTGGATGCCGGGCGCATCGCCGCCGGTGAGGGTGCTGCCGCCGTGGCGCTGCACGCACGGACGGCCGCGCAGCGGTACTCGGGTACCGCCGACTGGAGCGAGATCGCCCGCCTGAAGGAGCACGTCACCGACGTCCCGGTACTCGGCAACGGCGACATCTTCGCCGCCGAGGACGCGCAGCGGATGATGGCCGAGACCGGCTGCGACGGCGTCGTCGTCGGCCGTGGCTGCCTGGGCCGCCCGTGGCTGTTCGCCGAGCTCAGCGCCGCGCTGAACGGGACCGCGATGCCAACGCCGCCGACCCTCGGTGAGGTGGCCGCGATCATCCGCAGGCACGCCGAGCTGCTCGCCGCGCACCACGGCGAGGACAAGGGCATGCGCGAGCTACGCAAGCACGTCGCCTGGTACCTGCGCGGGTTCCCTGCCGGATCCGACATGCGGGTGGCGATGGCGCTGGTGTCGACCCTCGAGGAGCTGGACGGCCTGCTCGCCGAGCTGCCCGCCGACGTCCCGTTCCCAAAGGACGCCGAGGGCCCCCGCGGACGGCAGGGGTCGCCGGGCACGGTCGCGCTCCCCGACGGGTGGCTCGACGACCCCGACGACTGCCTCGTTCCCGCCGGCGCCGACCTCATGCACTCGGGCGGCTGACCTGCATCGACTCGGCGCGGCTGGAACCCACAGGTTCGATCAGTATCATGTGTGCACCGCCGCGAGCCGACGGCGACGACGCGTGCGTGTAGCGCAGGAGAGGTAGGGGCACCCCGTTGGGCGACGATCACGAACCGGGCACCGCGCCCGAAGGTCGCGCTCCCTGGGAGAGACCGATCTCCCGTGTCGGCAGGCCGGTGCCCCGCCCCCGCCCCGAGCCGAGCCCGCCCGAACAGCAGCTCAGCAACCGCCCGGACCCCTCTGCGCCGCCGGAACGGCCGCGGACACCGCCGCCGAAGCCGCCGACCCCGCCGCAGCCCGGGCCGACGCCGCCGGGTGACAGCGGCCGGATCCGCACCGACGGCGACCCGAGCGACCGACTCACTGTCGCCGAGCTGATGCAGAGGGTCGGCCAGGACGACGGGCCCACTGAGGTCACCCCCGTCGCGGACAGCGTGTCGGAGGCCGAACCGAAGCCCGCGGGCACCAGTTGGTTGTATCGGGCAGCCCCGACGGCGGTTGCCCCCGATGATCCGGCCGAGTCCGACGCGACCAGCCGGCTCGTCGCGAGCAAGCGCCGCAAGCAGCGTCGACTTCGGGTGGCCGGCCGGACCGGGACCGCGCTGCTCGCCGTGGTGGTGCTCGCCCTGACCGGCGTCGTCTGGGGCTACCTGCGGGCGACGGACAACGGATTCAGTCAGGTTGCCGCCCTCGACCTGGAGAGCAGCGACGTCGTCGACCCCGGCGGGCAGTACGGCGACGAGACGTACCTGATCGTCGGCACCGATACCCGGGCCGGCGCGAACGGCGGGTTGGGCGCCGGATCGGTCGCGGACGCCGAGGGCGCCCGCGCCGACACCGTCATCCTCGTCAACGTCCCCGCCGACCGCAGCAGGGTGGTCGCGGTGTCCTTCCCCAGGGATCTCGACATCGTCCGCCCGGACTGCCAGGCCTGGGACAACAGCGCGGGCAAGTACACCAGCGAGACCAACTACGGCGCCGACAACGACAAACTCAACTCCGCCTACGCCTACGGCGGACCGAAATGCCTGGTGAAGGTCATTCAGAAACTGTCCGGACTGAAGATCGGGCACTTCATCGGCATGGATTTCGCCGGGTTCGAGTCGATGGTCAACGAGATCGGCGGCGTCGAGGTCTGCACCACGGCCCCGCTGATCGACGGCGAGCTCGGGACCGTCCTCCCGCGCGCGGGCAAGCAGACCGTCGACGGCGCGACCGCCCTGAACTACGTGCGCGCCAGGAAGGTCGAGGCGGAGGGCAACGGCGACTACGGCCGCATCAAGCGTCAGCAGATGTTCCTGTCGTCGCTGCTGCGGGGGGCGATGTCGAACAAGGTGCTGTTCGATCCGGGCAAGCTCAACGGGTTCATCAACGCGTTCACCCGCGAGACGTTCGTGCAGAACGTGGACACGAAGTCCCTGGTGACGCTTGGCCGGTCGCTGCAGAAGGTGGACGCCGGTGCGGTCACCTTCCTGACCGTGCCGACCGCGGGGACCAACGAGCTCGGCAACGAGATCCCCCGCCTCGACGACATCAAGTCGATCTTCCGGGCGATCATCGACGACGAGCCGCTACCCGGCGAGGAGCGGACCCCGGAACCGGCGGAGACGGAGGCGGCCGCCGCGCCGTCCACCGCGGTCACGCCCACCCCGGCCGCAGCGGTGCAGGCCCTCGATCCGTCGATGGTGTCGGTGCAGGTCTCCAACGCGTCCGGGGTGACCGGCATCGCCGCGCAGGCGGCGGAGGCCCTCGGCGCCAACGGCTTCTCCATCTACAGTGTCGGCAACTACAGCGGCACCAGTTCGTCGACGCTGGTGCGGTTCGGCCCCGGCGCGGAGGCGCAGGCCGCGACGGTGGCCGCGACGATTCCCGGCGCCCAGCTCCTCGAGGCGTACGACCTGGACGGCATCGTCGACGTCGTGCTCGGATCCGACTTCGACGGCACCATCGTCGCGCCGCAGCAGGCGGGGGCGGCGCTGCACCCGAAGATCGCGCCGAAGTCGACGGTCATCTCGGGGACCACGATCGAGGAGCTGCCCGCCGACCTGGCCTTCACCAACGCGGGCGACGACGCCTGCGCGTGAGGCCCGACCGCAGGCCGTTTCACACCCTGACGTGCGTCGTCGTTCACCCCCCGTTCACCGGGAGCTCGTGACTTGGTCCCCTGCGCGAACTAGGCTGTGACCTCATGCGCGTGGCATACAACGAACAGATGACCGAACTCGCCGACACGCTCGGCGAGATGGCGGGTCTCGCGGGTGCGGCGATGGAGAAGGCGACGCAGTCGCTGCTGCAGGCCGACCTCTCCCTCGCCGAGCAGGTCATCAGCGACCACGACCAGATCACCGAGCTCAGCGTCGTCTGCGAGGAGCGGGCGTTCGCCCTGCTCGCGTTGCAGGCGCCGGTCGCCGGTGACCTGCGGCAGGTGGTCAGCGGAATCCAGATCGTCGCGGACATCGACCGGATGGGCGCGCTCGCCCTGCACGTCGCGAAGATCGCCCGTCGGCGACATCCGAACCACGTCCTCCCGGAGGAGGTCAACGGCTACTTCGCGGAGATGGGCAGGCTCGCCGTCGCGCTGGGTGCCGCGGCACGGGAGGTGCTTGAGACGCACGACCCGGAACGCGCCGCGCGACTCCAGGAGGAGGACGACGCGATGGACGACCTGCACCGGCACCTGTTCAGCGTGCTGATGGATCGGGAGTGGAAGCACGGCGTCGCCGCCGCGGTCGACGTCACCCTGCTCGGCCGCTTCTACGAGCGTTTCGCGGACCATGCCGTCGAGGTGGCGCGCCGCGTCATCTTCCTCGTCACCGGCAAGATGCCCGCCGAGCCCGAGGACGGCGGCGAACTGGCCTGACCGCACGACGCAACCACCGAACGGGCGGTTGCCGGGCCGCGCACCCGCGCGATGCCCCGGCAACCGCCCGTTCGCGTGACGGTGCCAAGATCGGTGCCGTGCCCCGCGACGACACCTACCGGTACGCGGCGGGCGTGTTCGCCGCCGGTTGCGGACTGCTCGGCGGCGCGGGCCTGCTCGCGTCGGTGCTGACGGTCGAGGTTCGGATTCCGGTCCTGCTCGCCGGATGGACCCCGATGCTGCTCGTCGTCACGATGATCGGTGCGGTGGCCGCCACCCTCGCGCGACGCTGGCTCGTTCAGGTCGGGTGCCTGCTGGTCTGCGCGCTCGGGGTGTGGCTGCTCGCGCCGCTCTACCTCGCCGGCCCGACCGTCACCGCGACCGGCCCGACGCTGCGCGTGCTGCAGGCCAACGTCAAGGTGGGGCAGGCCGATCCGGTCGCGTTGGTCGACACGATCCGGGACCGCGACGTGGACGTCGTCACCGTGCAGGAGGTGACGGACGAGTCGATCACCGGGCTGGCCGCAGCGGGCCTGGACGAACTGCTTCCGCACCGCTACCTGGTGCCGCTCGGTCCCGGCGGGCTCGGCGGCGGGATCTACAGCCGCTTCCCGCTGTCGAACACCCGGATGCTCGACGGATACCTGTCGGCGAACCTGGCCGCCGATCTCGATGTCGGCCGCGCCGAACCGGTGGCCCTGTTCGCCGTCCATCCGGCGCCCGCCTACCTGTTCCCGGCGCCGATGTGGGCCGCCGAACTGCGAGCCCTCGGCCGGGAGTTCGCCGCCGCCGACCACGACACGGTCATCGCGGCGGGCGACTTCAACGCGAGCTGGACGCAACGCCAGTACCGGGACCTGCTCACCGGCGGCTACGTCGACGCCGCCGACCAGGCGGGCGCCGGGATGCTGCCCACGATGCCCGCGCACCGCTGGTATCCCGCGGTCACCGGCATCGACCGAATCATCACGCGGGGCGCGGCCGTCACCCACCTCGAGCGGGTCCCGATCACCGGCTCCGACCATCACGGGCTGATCGCCGACATTCGCCTCCGCTAGCGGGCGACCGCCGACCGGGCGGATGTCGGACACCGCTCGCGGCTGATGTTCCGGTAACCACCCGGTCGACGTCAGCCGAAGCGGCCCGAGATGTAGTCCTCGGTCGCCTTCTGCGACGGGTTGGAGAAGATCCGCTCGGTGTCGTCGATCTCGACCAGCCTGCCGGGCTTGCCGGTGGCCTCGAGGTTGAAGAACGCGGTCTGGTCGCTGACCCGAGCGGCCTGCTGCATGTTGTGCGTGACGATCACGATGGTGAAGTCTTGCTTCAGCTCGGTGATCAGGTCCTCGATCGCGAGGGTGGAGATCGGGTCCAGCGCCGAGCAGGGCTCGTCCATCAGCAGCACGTCGGGCGAGACCGCGATGGCGCGGGCGATGCACAGTCGCTGCTGCTGACCGCCGGACAGGCCGCCGCCCGGCTTGTCGAGCCGGTCCTTGACCTCGTTCCACAGGTTGGCACCGCGCAGCGACTTCTCCGCGACCTCGTCGAGTTCCTTCTTGTTGCGGACCCCCTGCAGCTTCAGGCCCGCGACGACATTGTCCCGGATCGACATGGTGGGGAACGGGTTCGGACGCTGGAACACCATGCCGATGGTCTTGCGCACACCGACCGGGTCGACCTGCGAGCCGTAGATGTCCTCGCCGTCGAGCAGGATGGCACCCTCGACACGCGCGCCCGGGGTGACCTCGTGCATCCGGTTGATCGATCGCAGCACGGTGGACTTGCCGCAACCGGACGGGCCGATGAACGCGGTCACGCTGCGCGGGTGCACCGACAGGCCGACGTCCGCGACGGCGTGGAACTTGCCGTAGTAGATGTTGACGTCCTTGAGATCAAGACGCTTGGCCATGATGGCTCCCTTGCATGGTGGTGACTCGAATGGCGGGAAGTCGGGGTGTCACTTGCGGACCCGGGACAGGTGCCCGATCAGCTTCGCGACGATGTTGAGGACCGCGATCAGCAGGATCAGGGTCAGCGCCGCGCCCCAGATCCGGTTGGATCCGGCCGCGGTGGGGTTGTTCATCTCCGCGACCATGACGCCGGGCAGCGATCCCATCTCCCCGCCCCACATGTCGAAGTTGATGAAGGACGCGTAGCCGACCAGGATCAGCAGCGGCGCGGTCTCACCGAGCACCCGGGCGAGGGCCAGCATCACGCCGGTGATGATGCCGGGCAGCGCGGTGGGGACGACGATCCGCATGATCGTCTTCCACTTCGGCACGCCGAGCGCGTACGACGCCTCCCGCAGGTCCTGCGGCACGATCCGCAGCATCTCCTCGGTGGAGCGCACCACCACCGGAACCATCAGCAGCACCAGCGACAGCGACACCGCGAACGCCGACTTCGGGAAGCCGAACGTCGCGATCCACAGCGCGAAGATGAACAGGGCCGCGACGATCGACGGGACGCCGGACAGGATG
Organism: Rhodococcus sp. NPDC058505; assembly: GCF_042720095.1. Lineage (NCBI taxonomy): Bacteria > Bacillati > Actinomycetota > Actinomycetes > Mycobacteriales > Nocardiaceae > Rhodococcus > Rhodococcus sp. NPDC058505. The sequence continues at coordinate 61,083 of NZ_JBHXNB010000011.1, read as the reverse complement.
TCGACCATGAACGTGGTGAGCTTGCCGAGCTTCGAGCGGCCCGCGTACTCGACAAGGTAGATGGCGACGAACAGGCCGAGCGGGATCGAGATCGCCGCGCACACCAGTCCCTGCAGGATGGTACCGATCAGGGCGTGGTAGATGCCGCCGCCCGACGAGGACGCGGACAGGCCGTTGAGCGAATGCGTGAACCAGGTGGGGCTGGTGATCGCCGCGAAGCCCTTCTGGATCACCGTGAACAGCACCCACACCAGCGGCACCAGCGCCAGCAGCACCGACCCGGTGACCAGCACCCTGGCGACGAGGTCGCTGGTGCGTCGCCGCGCGCTGACGCCCTGGAAGGTCGGCGCCTTGACCGGTCGATCCATCGTGGTCGTCATGTCAGTCCTTCTTCCCGGCAACCGCGGCGCGGGCCGCGGCGTTGACCACGAAGGTCAGCACGAACAGCACCAGCCCGGCGGCGATGTAGGCGCCGGCCTGGATGTCGTTGTTGAATTCGGCGTATCCGAGGGCGATCTTCGACGCGATCGTCGAGCCGCCGTCGAACAGCGACCAGGTGGCGCTGGCCGCGGTGGTCCGCAGGATCATGTACAGGGCCATCGTCTCGCCAAGCGCCCGGCCGAGGCCGAGCATGGACCCGCTGATGTAGCCGGACTTACCGAACGGCAGGACCGCGGTCTTGACGACCTCCCACTTGGTTGCGCCGAGCGCCAGCGCCGCCTCCACATGCGCGACCGGCGTCTGGTTGAAGACCTCGCGGGTGACGGCGGTGATCATCGGCAGGATCATCACCGCGAGCACGATGCCCGCGGTGAAGATCGTGCCGCCGCCCTGGATGGACCCGGACCCGTCGGAGAACAGCGGGATCCAGGCCAGATTCTCGTTCAGCCACATCGCAAGCGGCCGGATCGCCGGCGCGAAGATCAGCAGACCCCACAGGCCGTAGACGATCGACGGGACCGCGGCCAGCAGGTCGATCACGTACGCCAGCGGGCGGGCGAGCCGCGTCGGCGCGTACTGGGTGAGGAAGATCGCGATGCCCAGCGCGACCGGCATCGCCAGTGCCAACGCGAACAGCGACACCAGGACCGTCACCTGCAGCAGGTCGAGCACACCGAACGCCAGGTGGTCGATGTCGGTCGTGACCCAGGACCGGCTGGTCAGGAAGTTGACCTCGTTGCGCGAGAGCGCGGGGACCGCACGCCAGATCAGGAAGACGCCGATCGCACCGATCAGCACCGAGATGAAGACCGCCGACCCCTTCGCCAGGGTAGTGAAGATCCGGTCGCCCGGACGGACCACCGCCTTGCCAGGTGTCGCGGACGGGGTACGGATCGGGTCCTCCGATGCTCCGAGCGGACCACCCGCCCCGGCCCCGGGGTCACCGGGGCCGGGTGCGGGCAGCGCCGACTGGGTTGGCGCGTCGCTCATCTGCGCTCGCAATCTGCTAGGTCCGAATATAGAGCGGTGCGGCGGTGGACCGCACTCAGGCGATCGCGGCGATCGACGCGTTCAGCTTGTCCTGCACCGTGCCGGGCAGCGGCACGTAACCCTGCTCCGCCAGATTCGCCTGCCCCTCGTTCGCGGCGCTCGTGAGGAACGACTTGACCGCGGCCGAGGTGTCCGCGTCGTACCCGGTGGAGCATACGATCGAGTAGGTGGCGAGAACGATCGGGTACGCCCCGGCCTCGGTGGTCCCGTAGATCGAGTTCAGGTCCAGGGTCAGGTCGCCGACACCCTCGGCCTTGAAGGTCGCGCCCTCGATGGCCTTGCCCGCGGACGCCTCGGTCAGCTCGACCGCACCGGCGCCGGAGTCGATCTTCGCCATGGCCAGCTTGTTCTGGTCGGCGAAGGACTTCTCGACGTAGGTGATCGACCCCGACGACCCGGCGACGGCCTGGGACACGCCAGCCGACCCCTTCGCGCCCTCACCGACGCCGCCGACGAAGTCGGACCCGGCGCCCTTGGTCCAGACGCCGTTCGAGGCGGCGGTCAGGTACTGCTGGAAGTTGTCGGTGGTGCCGGAGGAATCCGACCGCACGATCGGGGTGATCTTCTGGTCCGGCAGGGCGGCGTCGGCGTTGAGTGCCGCGATCGCCGGGTCGTTCCAGTTGGTGATCGCGCCGCTGAAGATCTTCGCGAGCACCTCACCGCTCAGCGTCAGGTCCGTCACGCCATCCAGGTTGTACGCGATCGCGACCGGCCCGAACACCAGCGGCAGGTTCCACGCGTCGCCGCCCGCGCAGCGGTCCTTCGCTGCGGCGGCCTGATCGCCCTTGATCGCCGAGTCGGAGCCGGCGAAGTCGATCTGCTCCGCGATGAACTGGGTGCGGCCGTCACCGGAGCCGGTCGGGTTGTAGGCGACCTTGACGTCCTTGCCCTTGTCCCGGCACACCGCGATGTAGGTGGCGACGAACTCGTCCATCGCGTTCTTCTGCGCGGACGACCCGGCCGCGGACAGCGATTCCTTGCCCTCGCAGGTCGCATTCGATGCGGCGCTGTTGACCGTGGTGCCGGACGACGACGAGTTGTCGTCGCTGCCGCACGCGACCAGGGTCATCGCCCCGACCGCAGCCACACCGAGCACGGCAGCATTGCGCTTGAAGTTCACGCTGGATCCCTCCGGGAGACTCGTCAGTCGGGCAGCACCGCGCCGCCCTGCCGTTGAAAGGTAGGGGCGGGGGGTGGACAGCCGGTCCCGAGGAGATGAACGGAAGGTGAACAGCTGCTGATGGCGTCGCCGCCGGTGCGTGATCTGCACCCCAGTGGTGGTGCACATCACGCACAGTTCGGGTCAGCCCGCCTTGGACTCCGGGGTACGGAAGTCGCGGACGACGTCGGCGTCCGCGGAGGCATTCTTCAGCGACGCGGCATACACGTCGACATACTCCTGCCCGGACATGCGCATCAGCTCGTACATGATCTCGTCGGTGACGGTCCGCTCAACCCACCGATTGCCCGCCATCCCCTCGAAGCGGGAGAAGTCCAGCGGCGCGCCGTACGTGACCTGCACCCGCTTCCGACGCCAGCGGAACGGCCCGGGCGGGCAGATCTCGTCGGTGCCGACCACCGCGACCGGGATCACCGGGATCCCGGTGGCCAACGCGAGCCGCGCGGCACCCGTCTTGCCCTTGTAGAGCCTGCCGTCGGGCGAGCGGGTGCCCTCCGGGAACAGGCCGACCAGCTTGCCCTCGTCGAGCAGGCGGCGGGCGGTGTCCAGCGCGGCGTTCGCGGCGTTCGCGCCGCTGCGGTCGATCGGCACCTGGCCTGCCCCCGCGTAGAACGCCTTCTGCAGCGCACCCCGGAAGCCGGGGGTGGTGAAGTATTCGCTCTTCGCCAGGTAGGTGATCCGCCGCGGGGAGGACAGCGGGGCGAACAGCCAGTCCGCGATCGACAGGTGGTTACCCGCGAGAATCGCGGGCCCGGAGGTCGGGATGTTCTCCAGCCCCTCGACCTTGGGACGGTTGTACAGCCGGATGAACGGACCGACGAACACGTACTTCAACAGCCAATAGAACATGCTTACCCTTCGTACCCTGCGTATGCGACGTCGACGTGGAACCGCTCGAAGGCGAGCCGGTCGTACGTGTGCAGCGCCGACGTGTTGTCCGCCTCGGTGTAGAGGAGCACCGAGCCGAGGCCCCGGTCCCGCAGGTATCGCAGACCCGCGACCGTCAGCAGGCGGCCGAGCCCGCGTCCCTGCGCGGACGGCGCGATCGCGACGACGTAGACCTCCCCGATCGCCGGGTCGGCACCCGACGCGTCGTGCACCTTCGTCCAGTGGAAGCCGAGCATCTCGCCCGTCACGGAGTCCGCGGCGACGAACAGTCCGGCCGGATCGAACCAGGGTTCGGCGACCCGCTCGTCGATCTCCCGCTGCGTCCAGGAGCCCTGCTCCGGGTGCCAGTCGAACGCGGCCGCGTTGACGCGCAGCAGCCCCGCATCGTCCCCGGGTCCGGCATAGGTGCGCAGGGTGACCCCGTCGGGGACCGGGACGTCCGGCAGCGGCGGCGTGTCGAGCCGCCGACGCAGCTGCAGCAGCTCACGCGCCGGGGTCAACCCGAGCCGGCTGGCCACCGCACGGGCGGCGGGCAGGTCCCCGTGCGCCCAGACCCGGGCGCCGGGGCCGCCACGGCGCAGGGCCGCGGACACCAGCGCCCGACCGATGCCGCGCCCGCGGTGACCGGGATCCACCACGGCCTCCACCATCGCGGGATGCTCACCGTGGGCGGGTTCCACGCCCGCGTACCCGACGACCGCGCCGTCGGCGGTCCACAGCAGGTGCTCGGTGTCCGATCGCCCGGACAGCCGGTGCACGGCCTGCTCGGAGACCGGCTCGGTGCCGTCCACCCCGGCCGCCCGGTCGATCAGGCCGCGTATCTGCTTCTCCTGCAGCGAATCCAGGTGGTCGAATCCGCGCGGCGCCTCGTCTGTCATCTATCGAACCGACCCGTTCGTCGTGCTGAGCTCGCTGTCGTCGGGATCGTCACCGAGGTCGTCCTCGTCGTCGGGACGGGCCGCACCGGCGCCCGCCTTCCTGGTCGGCCGGACCGCCTTGTAGCCGACGTTGCGAACGGTGCCGATCAGCGACTCGTACTCCGGGCCGAGCTTCGCGCGCAGCCGCCGCACGTGCACGTCCACGGTCCGGGTGCCGCCGAAGAAGTCGTACCCCCACACCTCCTGCAGCAGCTGCGCTCGGGTGAACACCCGGCCCGCGTGCTGCGCGAGGTACTTGAGCAGTTCGAATTCCTTGTAGGTCAGGTCGAGTGGCCTGCCCCGCAGCCGGGCCGTGTAGGTGCCCTCGTCGATCGTCAGCTCACCGAGGGTGATCTTCCCCGACGCCTCCTGGCTCGCGTCACCGCCGCTGCGACCGACGAGCAACCGCAGCCGGGCATCGAGTTCGGCCGGGCCGGTCCCAGGGAGGAGAATGTCGTCGAGACCCCAGTCGGAGTTCACCGCGACGAGTCCGCCCTCGGTGAGCACCGCAACGACGGGAATCGCCGACCCGGTGCTGCCGAGCAACCGGCACAGTCCGCGCGCCGAGGCGAGATCCGTCCTGGCGTCGACCAGCGCGACGTCCGCGGATCCGGCGTCGAGCAGGGACGAGACCTCGGTCGGTGCGGGGCGGACGGTGTGCGCCAGCAACGCGAGGGAGGGCAGCACCGACTCGGGATTGGGGTCGGAGGTCAGCAGGAGCAGCTCCACAGCCTCCCCTTCTTGCCGCTTTGCGTGCCGGAGCACGGCCGACAGTAACGTTCCGAGCCGGGGGCGACGCTGACACCGGACGTGACGTCAAGTACGCGGTACAGACTAGCGCGTCCCAGAACACACCCACCGCTACCTGCCCGCGGCCTGCGGCCGGGTCACCCCGGTCGGTCACAATGTCAGGGTGCGGAAACTGATACTCACCGTCGCGTGCCTGCTGGCGCTGGTCGTTGTCGTGGACTTCGGCGCGGCCGCGTACTCGGAGTACCGGGTGTCCCGGAGCCTGCGGGCCGGGGCGGGCCTGAACTCGGACCCCGACGTGACGATCACCGGATTCCCGTTCCTGGCGCAGGTCGCGGACGGCCGCTACCGGCATGTCGAGGTCCGGGCGCGGGGGGTGCCGAGCGCCGAACTCGGGGACGTCTCGATCGAGGCGGACCTGCACGGGGTGCAGATCCCGGCGTCGGACCTGCTCGGCGGTTCGGTGGGTACCGTCCCGGTCGAGCGCCTCGACGGACGGGTCAAGATTGAGGCAACCAGCCTCGGCGCCTACCTGGGCATCCCGGACCTCGAGGTGTCCGCTCCGCCCGCCGATCGATCCGACGGCACCGGCGGGTCGGGCGGGTCCGGCATGAGCACCGGCGGGGGCATCGTGCTCACCGGAACCGTGCCGGTGGGCCCGGTGCGTGCGACCGTCAGCGTGACCGCCGACCTCGTCCTCGACGGCGAGAACGTCACGATCGTCGCCACCGACCTGTACTTCGGCCCGGAGGGGCAGGCCGACTTCACCGTTCCCGCACCGCTCAAGCCCGCCGTACTCGGGCTGTTCACCCGGCAGATCGACGTCGAGAAGCTGCCGTTCGGGGTGCGCCCGACCAAGGTCTACGCGGAGGGATCCCAGGTCGCGATCGAGGGTTCCGGCGACAACGTGGTGATCAACCTGGACGAGATGGTGACCCAGTGACCGGGATCGTGGTGCTGGCGGTCGTGCTGGTCGCGGCGTTGGTGGTCGCGTTGATCCTGCGGTCGCGGTCGGGCACGGTCCGGGCGACCACCCCCGCCGTCGACCCAACCGACACCCGCGCCGCCCTGCTCGCCGCGGTCGGCGTCCCCGCCGCAGGCCCGACCGTCCTGCACTTCTCGGCCGACTGGTGCGGCCCCTGCGCGGCGGTGCGCCGCGTCGTCGCCCAGACCCTCGGCGCGCTCGACGGGCGCCTCGCCCCCGATGCGCCCCGCCCCGTCGACCTCGAACTCGACATCGACGAGCACCCGGCCCTGGCACGTGAACTCGGCGTGCTGTCCCTTCCGACGACGTTCATCCTCGACGGGTCCGGCGAACAGCGGTTCCGGGTGTCAGGGGTGCCGACCGCGGCGGATCTGGAGGCCGCGCTGGTCCCACTGTGCGAACCGAAGGGTTCAGATTCCAGCGAAAACCGGTAAGCTCGCCGACGTGCACACCGCCAAGGAGCTGCTGCTCACCCGACGCCGCGCAGTCGATCTGTGCCGCATCGGCGGTTGTTGCTGTCCCTGCTGTTGATCCGCACGTTCCCCCGGCCCGCCCCCGCCTGAGCGCCGCGAGCCCCCCGATCGGATCGACACTCCCTGCCCTGGACCACACGTCCACGTCGCATGAATGCAGGAGCAACACGATGCCAACCCCCGTCACCACCCCCACCCCGACCGGGTCCGCCGTCGACGCACAGGTCGACGTCCGCGGCCCCCGATTCGCGGCCTGGGTCACCACCGCGGTGCTGGTCGCCGTGCTCGTGGTATCCGCCGTCTCCCCCGTCGCCGCGGGCCTGCTCCTCGCCGCTCAGGCGGCCGTCTTCGCGGTCGGCGCCGCCGTCGGGCCGCGCCGCAGCCCCTACGGCCGACTGTTCGCGCTGGCCGTCGCCCCCCGCCTCGGCCCGGTCACCGAACGCGAACCGGTCGCGCCGCTGAAGTTCGCGCAGCTCGTCGGCGGCGTCTTCGCAACGGTCGGGGTCGTCGGGTTCCTCACCGGACTGACGCTGCTCGGCACCGTCGCCACCGGGTTCGCCCTGTTCGCCGCGCTCCTCAATGCCGCCATCGGCTTCTGCCTCGGCTGCCAGATCTACCCCCTGGTCGCCCGGTTCCGCAGGCAGGCCCCGATCGTCTCGTAGCCGCACCGGTCCCGGACCGCGACACGGTCACCCCATCCGTTCCACGCAAGTCACGTACGAAAGGAAACCCATGGCACGCTCCGACGTTCTGGTCTCTGTCGACTGGGCCGAGCAGAACCTCGATGCGCCGAAGACGGTGTTCATCGAGGTCGACGAAGACACCTCGGCCTACGACATCGGCCACATCGAGGGCGCCATCCGCCTCGACTGGCGCAAGGACCTCCAGGACGGGGTCCGTCGCGACTTCCTCGACCGGGAGAAGTTCTCTGCACTGCTGTCCGCCAAGGGCGTCGCCAACGACGACACCGTCATCCTCTACGGCGGCAACAACAACTGGTTCGCGGCCTACGCGTACTGGTACTTCAAGATCTACGGCCACAAGGACGTCAAGCTGATTGACGGCGGCCGCAAGAAGTGGGAGCTCGACGGCCGTCCGCTGTCCAGCGCCGAGGTCGTCCGCCCGGCAACCGACTACAAGGCCGAGGAGGCCGACACCTCGATCCGCGCGTTCCGCGACGAGGTGATCAACGCGATCGGCGCGAAGAACCTGGTCGACGTCCGCTCCCCCGATGAGTTCGCGGGCAAGATCCTCGCGCCTGCGCACCTGCCGCAGGAGCAGGCGCAGCAGCGTGGCCACGTCCCGGGCGCCATCAACATCCCGTGGAGCACCACCGCCAACGAGGACGGCACCTTCAAGTCCGACGCGGACCTCACCAAGCTGTACGCCGACAAGGGCTTCGACGACAGCCGCGAGACCATCGCGTACTGCCGCATCGGCGAGCGCTCGAGCCACACCTGGTTCGTGCTGCAGGAGATCCTCGGCAAGCAGAACGTCAAGAACTACGACGGCAGCTGGGTCGAGTACGGCTCACTCGTCGGCGCACCGATCGAACTGGGAGCGTAGTCAATATGTGTGGAGCACCTGTTCAGGGTCAGACCCTGCCCGCCGGCGTCGACGCGTCGAAGGAAACCGTGATCACCGGCCGCGTGCTCGCCTCGGACGGGCAGCCCGTCGGCGGCGCGTTCGTCCGGCTGCTCGACGGCACCGGTGAATTCACCGCCGAGGTCGTCGCGTCGGGCACCGGCGACTTCCGGTTCTTCGCCGCCCCCGGCACCTGGACCGTCCGCGCCCTGTCGAGCACCGGCAACGGCGACAGCACCATCAGCCCCGAGGCCAACGGCATCCACAACGTGGACATCACCGTCAGCAAGTAGGGACGAATCGTGTCGGCCCCGCACCCCGTCCCCGGGCTGCGGGGCCGACCTCGTTCCGCGGGGCATCCCGCCGTCACCACCCGAATGATGGCGGTCTAAACTGTTCTCGTGGTCATCTTCTTCGAGGTGCTGCTGGTTCTCGCAGCCATTCTGATTACCTGGTTCTCGCTGTACGTCGTGTACCGACTGGTCACCGACAAGCCGTGAGCCGGACCGGCGACGACGCCGACGGCGCCGTCGATCCCCAGGACGAGTCGCCCGCTCCGACGGTACGCCGCGGCAGCGGCGATCAGGCCGTGGCCGACGCGATCGAACGCGCCAAGGACACCGCGGCACTGAACGTACCCACCCTGCCCGGCCTCCCCCTGCCCGAGGACACCGCGAACCTGCGGCTCGGTCCGGACCTGAACGAGGAACTGCTCGCGGTCCTGCCGCTGGTCGGGGTGTGGCGCGGCGAGGGTGAGGGGCACGACCCCGAGACCGGCGACGACTATCCGTTCGGCCAGCAGATCGTCGTCTCGCACGACGGCGGCAACTACCTGCACTGGGAATCCCGGTCGTGGGTGCTGGACTCCGACGGGAACTACGTCCGCCCCGGCCTTCGCGAAAGCGGATACTGGCGGGTCGCAGGCGACGGGATCCCCGGCAGCGTCGACGAGGAGGTCGTCGAGCTGCTCCTGACCCACGCGTCCGGTGTCGTCGAGCTGTACTACGGCACCGCGCTGACCCAGTCCAGCTGGGAACTGGCGACCGACGTCGTGATCCGCAGCAAGCACGGCGCCCTGGTCGGCGGCGCAAAGCGCCTGTACGGCATCGTCGAGGGCGGGGACCTCGCCTACGTCGAGGAACGCATCCTCGCCGACGGTGAACTCAAGCCGCACCTGTCGGCGCGGCTGTCCCGTTACATCGGCTGACGGCGGCTCCCCCGCCACCGTCGAGCTGGCGCCTGATCACCCCGCCGCGCTCCGCGCCCGTGCGCGAATTTCACCCTTGTCGGGGTACACATCACGCACAGTTCCGCGAGCATTCTTATCCACAGCCTTCTGTGGATAACCGGGTCTCGTCGTCGAACCTGTCGGGCCGTCGCGGTGCCCTTGGCCGCATGATCACACCAACGGACGCCTCGCTCCAACGACTCCTCGACACCCAGCACGGCCTCCTGTCGGCCCGGCAGGCCCGCCGCCACGGCTATACCCGCAAACACGTGCAGTACCTCGTCGAATCCGGCCAGTGGTCCAATCCGCTGTTCGGCGTCTACGCGGCAACCACCGGACCACTGACCCGGACGATGACGCTGCAGGCCGCGCTGCTGTTCGGTGGCGACGCCGCTGTCCTCAGCCACGACACCGCCGCCGAGGAGTGGGGCTTTCAGCCGGTCACACCGGATGAACAGGTCCACATCACGGTGCCGTACGGGCGTTCGGCCGTCGGCCAGCTCCCCAGGCAGGTGTCGTGCCCGACGCGCCAACACGAACCGGTGCCCCGGATCGGCGACCAGCTGCATCCAGGGGTCGCGGTGCACCGGTCGCGGGCGTTCAACCACATCGCGGTGGCAACGTGTCCGCCACGGACGTCGCTCGCCGACACCGCACTCGACCTCGCGGTCGCGATGCCGACCGCGCAGCTGGCGTACGGGTCGGTGATCGCCAGCGTCACCAATGCGGGCATCAACCTGGCCCGACTGCAGACACGGATCATCGAGCGAAAGCCGCGACGCTACAACCGGGCCATCGCGGCGGCCTGCGTGATGATCGCGGATGGAATCCAGTCCGTCCTCGAGTTCCACTACGCCCTCGATGTCGAGGACGCGCACGGCCTGCCGCGCGGAACCAGGCAGGGCCCGGTCGTGGTGGACGGAGTGACGCTGTACGAGGACGTCGTGTACCGGTTCGGCCGTGGCGACCTCATCGTCCGGCTCGACGGTCACCGCTGGCACCGGACCCGAACGATCCGGCGTCGGGACCGGAGACGCATCAACGCCGCGACGCTCGCTGGTACCGATCAGCTGGTGTACGGGTGGGACGAGGTTCACGACGAATCCTGTACGGCGGCCGCCGAGGTCCGGGTCATGCTTGAGGAGCACGGATGGCGGGGCGCACATCCGTGCCCGAACTGTGCGCGATCCGTACCCCAGGTGGGGTGAAATTCGCGCACAGGCGCGAAGCGCAGCGGAGCCGCCCCTCGGCACAGGCGCGAAGCGCACAGAACCGCCCCCGAGCCGTGTTCCACGATGGACGCTTGTCGTCGTGGACTCCCGATCGGACGGACCGGGGGCTCGGGGGCCGGGTGGCTGCTGGGATTCGCCCGCCGCGGGCGCGGTTGGGAACCCCCTCGGCGTCGTTGGCTAGCGGACAGCCACCTCACGCGTCCTGTAGTTCTTCAACTTCAGACCACCTCCTTCCTCGTGTACCGCCGAACGTACGCCGCTCCCCCGACCGGGGGCAACGGAATTGTTCGTTGGACGAGCGTCAGCAGGTGGATGGCGCCGGGACTCCGCGGAAGCGGGCGTCGAGCCAGTCCAGGGCCTGCGGGAGGCCGAGGACAGCGGCCGACAGGTGGTCGGGGCTCGGCGTCAGCAATGTCTGCACCGGCACCCCGGCGTCGCAGTAGCGGCGCATCGTGTTCTCGATCGCGTCCACCGGGACGAGGGTGTCGGTGGGGCTGTGCCACTCGAAGATCGGGGTCTTCGGGATCCCGGGGTACAGCTCGAGGCTGTTCTCGTCCATCACCTGCCATGCCACCGGGTCGTCGAGGAAGTTCCGGTTATCGGTCATCTCGTTCGCGGACCGTCCCAACCCCCAGAACATGATCTCGTTGGTGCAGCCGTTCCCGATCATCGACAGCAGCCACCGCCCGGTGTCGTTGAGCTGGTCGGTGACGTTCATCCGCTCCGGGTATTCCCGCTCCAGCCCGAGCGCCGCCGCCATCGCGAGACCGAACGCCGGATGCGGATTGGTCCCCAACGCGGTCGCCATCTTCCCGAGGTTCATCGGCGCGCCGCCCTCGGCGGCGCCGACGATGTTCAGCTCGGGTGCATAGGTCGGGGCGAGCGCGGCCGCCCAGCTGGTCGCCATGCCGCCACCGGAGTAGCCACCGAGTCCGACGGGGCTGTCGGTCACCTGAAGTTCCGGCGTTCGCTGGATCGCCCGGATCCCGTCGAGCGTGATCTGGCCGCCGAGCTTCGCCGCCCCGTACGCCATCCTGGGACCGAGGTGGTCCGGCAGTGCCACCGCCCACCCCCTGGCGAGGGCAATGTTCAGCCCGGGGGCCTCGCGAATCTGGGTCAGCGGGTCGGTGGTGTACAGCTCGGTGGCGATCTTGCACTTGTGCCCGAGCGCGTTGATGATGTGCTGATACGACACCAGTGGACTGTTCGGCTGGTGGTTCGGCGGTTTCAGGAACGTCGTGTTGGCCGCGATCGGTTTGCCCTGCGAATCCGTTGTGCGGAACAGTAATTCCCACACCTCGCTGCCGGGGAAATACAGATTGGGCGGCATCTTGCGGATTTTGAGCACATCACCCGGCTGGTGATTCGCGACGTCCGGTGGCGCGGTGAAGAACGGGTCCGGATCCGACGCCGGGTACACCGGAAGGGCGGACGCGGTCACCGCGCCCGTGACTGCGGTGGCCACCGCGAGCACACCGACCGCGATACCGGCGATAGACCTACGAATCCACGTTCCCATCAACAACTCCCGGAGTCGAATGGACGGTTGACCGCGCATACCGACGGATCACTATGCCAGCAGGCCGGACCACCTCAGCGGACCAACATGTCACCGCTTGGTTTCGACCTCGTCGGATTCGGTATCGACTTGGTAACGGCCTCCGTTGACCTCGACGACACGGTCGGCAGAGGTCCCCGGCGGCAGGTGGTGCGTGACCACCACAATGGTGCGATCCGGGTCGACGAGCCCGCCGGCCCGGTCGAGCAGGGCCCGCAGGACGCGCTCACCGGACCTGGCGTCGAGATGCTCGGTCGGTTCGTCGAGGAGCAGGACCCGGGCGGGCGACACCAGCGCCCTGGCAAGCAGGATTCGGCGCCGCTGCCCACCCGAGACCGACCGGCCGCCCGCCTCCAGGGTCGTGTGCAGGCCCCTCGGCAGCGACGCCACCCACTCCCCCAATCCCACCGTGTCGAGCACCGCCGCCGCATCCCCCTCGTCGAGATCACCGCGCGCCACCCGGAGGTTCTCGAGCAGCGAGGTGTCGAACAGGTGGGCGTCCTCGGCGAAGTAGCCGACCTCGCGACGCAGCGCATGCTGGTCGACCCCCGGGAGGTCGGTGCCGTTCGCCTGCACGGTGCCCGCCGCGGGCGGCAGCAGTCCGGCGAGGGTCATCAGCAGGGTGGACTTTCCCGCGCCGGACGGCCCGACGACGGCGGTGCGCGACCCCGGAACCAGGTCCAGGTCGAATGGCCCCGACACCGCGGAACCATCCCAGCCGCACCACAGTTCGGATGCCGTCAGATGCACGGGTGCGCGCAGGTCGACGGTGCCGGACGGGACGTGGTCGCCGGAGCGGTCCAGGAGGTCCATGACCCGAGCGGCCGCAACCCGGCCGCGGGTCAGGGCGATCGCGGCGGCGGGCAGCGTCGAGGTCGCCTCGAAGGCGGACAGCGGCAACAGCACCAGGATGCCGAGGGCCATTGGTGTCATCCCACCCGGGCTGCCGCCGTCGGGACCGTAGGCGACGATGCCGATCAGCAGCGCGCCGAGGACCGTTGCACCGATCGCGAGCGGGGTCGCGGCCGCGGCGAATGCCGACGGTGCCGCCGCCCGGTCCGTGGCCCGGACGGCCTCGGCATCGTATCCGCCAGCGCGCGTCACGACGCCGTCCAGACGCCCAGCGACCCGCAGTTCCGCCGCATGGTCGAGGGCAAGCACCGAGGTCGCCGCGTACCGGGCGGTGGCCTCCGCCCCAGCGGTCTCGGCCATCCGGGAGGCCCGGGCCGCCAGCATCGGGGCGAGCACGCCGGACACCAGGAGCGCGACGGCCAGCACCCCGGCCGCGGCCGGCGAGATCAGCGCCAGACCGACCACCGCAGCACCGGACAGCACCAGCGCCACGGCGATCGGAACCAACGCGCGGATCACCACATCACCCAGTGCGTCGATGTCGGATCCGGTGCGCGCCAGCAGATCTCCCCTTCGCAGACCTGCGGGGGCTGCGGGGTCACCGGTTGCGAGCCTGCGGTACAGGTTCGCCCGCGCCGAGACGGTGCCGCGCAGGGCGGCGTCGTGGGTGGCGAGCCGCTCCAGGTAGCGGAACAGCCCGCGCGAGATGCCCAACGCCCGCACCGCGACGACGGCGACGGTCAGATCGAGCACCGGCGGCATCTGCCAGGCCCGGGTGATGAGCCACGCCGACAGTGCGGCGAGCGCCAACGCGCTGCCCAGGGTCGCGACCCCGGCCGCGACGGCGTACAGCACCCGCCGCGGGCTGAGTTCGAGCAGCGGCAGCGCTCGACGCAGGGGGTTCCGGCTCATGCGGGCACCCCGGATTCGACATGCACGACGCTGTCCGCGGCGGCCAGCACGGACTGTCGGTGCCCGACGAGCAGGACGGCGCGGCCCGCCGCGGCGAGGTTCCGGACGGCGGCGAGCACCCGGCGTTCCGACTCCGGGTCGAGATGTGCGGTCGGCTCGTCCAGCAGAATCACCGGACTGTCGGTCACCAGCACCCGGGTCAGGGCCAGCCGCTGTCGCTGCCCGAGGGACAGGCCCAGACCTCCGACGCCGACCATGGTGTTCCAGCCGTCGGGCAGTGTGCGCAGAACCGCGTCGAATCCTGTCTCGGCGCAGGCTCTTTCGAGCCGTGCGGGGTCGACGGTCACGGGTCCGGTGAGCTCAAGGTTCTCGCGGAGGGTGCCCGGGATCAACACCGGATGCTGGGGAAGCCACGCCACCGAACGCCACCACGCGTCCGGGTTCAGGTCGCGCACATCGGTACCGCCGACCAGCACCCGCCCCTCGTCGGGTCGGGACAGCCCGAGGATCGCGTGCAGCACAGTCGACTTGCCTGCACCGTTCGGTCCGGTCACGCCGGTGACCCGGCCGGGGGCGATCACCAGGTCGACCGCTCGTGGCGCCCAGCCGGACCGACTGCGCATCCCGACGCCGTGCAGCGTGACCGGGCCGGACGGTACCGCCGACGTTCCGCCAACGCCCTCAGTCCGATCGTCGAGCACCCCGAATGCCTTGTCCGCGGCGGCCATCCCGTCCTCGGCCGCATGGAACTGCGCACCGACCGTGCGCAACGGCAGGTAGACCTCCGGCGCGAGGACGAGGGCGATCACCCCGGCCCGCAGGGCCATGTCGCCGTACACCAGGCGCAGGCCGATGCTGACGGCGATCAGGGCAACGCTGAGGGTCGCCAGCAGTTCGAGCACCATCGACGACAGGAACGCGATCCGCAGCGATGCCATCGCGGTGCGCCGGTGCTCGTCACCGAGTTCGCGCACCCGCGCCGCCGGACCGCGTTCACCCGCCTCGTCCGCGGTGCCGACCTCCCTGCCCAGCGCGCGCAGCGTCGGTAGTCCAGCGATCAGGTCGAGCAGTTGCGCGGACAGGGTGGTCATCGTCCGCAGCGCCGCCGCCGCCTTCCCCTTGGTGAGCAGGCCGATCAGGATCATGAAGATCGGGATCAGTGGCAGGGTGATCACCACGACCACCGCGGACGTCAGGTCGGTGAACAGGATGACCAGCAGGGTCAGCGGGGTGACCGTGACGGCGAGCAGCAACGCGGGCAGGTAGCCCGTCAGATACGCTCGCAGGCCCTCGATTCCGCGGGTGAGGACCGTTGCGGTGGCATCCCGTCGCGGGTCGAGGTCACGCGGGGGCAGGGTGGTCGCGGCGGCGAGGACCTCGCCGCGCAGTTCCCCGATCACCCGTGACGCGGACCGGTGCGCGTATCGGGCCTGCAGCCAGGTCGCCACCGCCCGCACCGCGACCGCGACGGCGAGGACCGCCAGTTCCCCGGCCCAGTGCCCGACGGTGCGGGCATCGGGGTCGGTGATCACGCCGGCGAGCACGGTGCCGATCATGATCGCCGACACGATGACGGTGGCCGCAATCACCACCGAGAACGCAACGGAGAGGACGAGATATCCACGCGCCGAACGCGAATAGCGCCAGAGTCGGGGGTCGACGGGACCGCGCCTGCCGGTGTCCGCTGCAGGCGCGGCCGGTGCGTCGCCGATCATCGGGTCCTGATCGGCAGACCGATCGAGGGCGGAATGTGCTTGGTGGAGATCCGCTGCCGGAACACCCAGTACGTCCAGCCCTGGTAGATCAGGACCACGGGGGTCATGATCGCCGCCGCCCACGTCATCACCTTCAGCGTGTACGGACTCGACGAGGCATTGTGGATCGTCAGGCTGTACGCATCGGAGATCGTCGACGGCATCACGTTCGGGTACAGCGACGCGAATAGCAGGACCACCGTTGCGATCACGGCGATGGTGGTAAGCACGAAGGCCCACCCCTCCCGCGCCGCCGCGGTCAGCGCGACCACCCCGAGCAGTGCCGCGGCCGCGATCCCGACCAGGATCCAGGTCCAGCCCTTCCCGTAGGCGAGTTGGGTCCACAGCACGAACGCGCCAGCGACAACGACCGCCGGAATCGACAGTCGGGACGCAAGTTTGACGGCGTCCTCGTGTACCTCGTCGGCGGTCTTCAGTGCGATGAACACGGCACCGTGCAGCGCGAACACCAGCGCCGTTGTTGCCCCGCCGAGCAGCGCGTACGGGTTGAGCAGGTCGAAGAAGCCCGACACCACCTGTCGATTCTCATCGATCGCCACCCCCCGGACGATGTTCGCGAAGGCGACGCCCCACAGCACGGCAGGCACCCAGGAGCCGAGGATGATGCCCCAGTCCCAGCGTGACCGCCACGTTGCGTCGTCGATCTTCCCGCGGTACTCGATCGCGCAGACCCGCACAATCAGCGCGACCAGGATGAGCAGCAGTGGCAGGTAGAAGCCGGAGAACAGGGTCGCGTACCACTCGGGGAAGGCCGCGAACATGGCGCCGCCTGCGGTGAGTAGCCACACCTCGTTGCCGTCCCAGACGGGCCCGATCGTGTTGAGAACGGCCCGTCGACGGGTGTCGTTGTCGGCGGACCCGTTCTTGCTGCGCCCGAGCACCGGCATCAGCATCCCGACGCCGAAGTCGAAGCCCTCCAACACGAAGTACCCCACGAACAGCACCGCGATCAGGATGAACCAGAGTTCCTGAAGTCCCATCTCGTCCTCCTAGTACGCGAACGACAGCTGCTTGGGCTCACCGGAGTCGTCCGGCTCGTCGGGGCCCTCGCCCGGCGGGTGCGCGTCGTGCGGCAGCGGCCCCTCGATGGTGTAGCGGCGGATCAGCCAGAACCACACGACGCCCAGTGCCGCGTAGAGCAGGGTGAAAACGATCAGCGACGTCCACACCGTGGCCACCGAGTGATTGGAGACGCCCTGATCGACGGTCAGCCGAATCATGTCCACCCCGGTGGGATTCGGGTGCACGACCCACGGCTGACGACCCATCTCGGTGAAGATCCAGCCCGCGCTGTTCGCGAGGAACGGGGTCGGGATCGCGATCAGGCTGAGCAACGAGTACCACCGCTGGTCCGGCACGCGGCCGCCCCGGGTGACCCACAGCCCGGCCAGTGCCAGCGCGGCGGATCCGGCGGCGAGGCCGATCATCGCGCGGAACGACCAGTAGGTGACGAACAGGTTGGGACGGTAGTTGCCCGGGCCGAACTGCTCCTCGTACTGCACCTGCAGGTCCTCGACGCCCTGCAGGGTGACGCCGGAGAAGCTTCCCTCGGCGAGATAGCCGAGCACGTACGGCACCTCGATGACCCTGGTGACACTGTCACAGTTGTTCTGGGTGCCGATGGTGAGGATCGAGAAGCTGGGGTCGGTCTCGGTGTGGCACAGCGACTCCGCGGACGCCATCTTCATCGGTTGCTGCTCGAACATCAGCTTGGCCTGGATGTCTCCGGTGACGATCAGGCCGACGCCAGCGATGATCATCACCCACAGCCCGAGCCGGGCGGCTGGGCGGAACATGGTCCGCGCCTCGGACTCCATGCGCTCGGCCTCGGCGGGTGCGGCTGCCTTGGCTCGCCGCATGTTTCGGACCATCCACCAGCCGGCGATGCCCGCGACGAAGGTTGCGGCGGTGAGCAGGGCCCCCGCGATCACGTGTGGGAACGCGGCCAGCGCGGTGTTGTTCGTCAGGAGTGTCCAGATGCTGGTCAGTTCCGCGCGGCCGGTGTCCTCGTTGTAGATCGCGCCGACCGGATGCTGCATGAACGAGTTCGCCGAGATGATGAAGTAGGCGGATGCGTTGACGCCGATCGCGACGAGCCAAATACAGCCCAGGTGAATGAGTTTCGGCAATCGACCCCAGCCGAAGATCCACAGACCGAGGAAGGTCGACTCAAGGAAGAAGGCCACCAGGCCCTCCAGGGCGAGCGGGGCACCGAACACGTCACCGACGAAGCGGGAGTATTCGCTCCAGTTCATGCCGAACTGGAACTCTTGCACGATGCCGGTGGCGACGCCCAGCGCGAAGTTGATCAGGAAGAGCTTGCCGAAGAACTTCGTCAGCCGGTACCAGTGGTCCTTCTTGGTGACCACCCACATCGTCTGCATGATCGCGATCAGGGGGGCGAGACCGATGGTGAGCGGGACGAGGATGAAGTGATAGACCGTCGTGATGCCGAATTGCCAGCGCGAGACGTCCAGTGCATCCATGGCTACTCCCTGTGCAGGGCCCGTGGGACAGGCGTGCCGGGACGTCCGACGTGGGCTAACGCCTGAAGTCCCGGTTCAAAAGGTAACCCCCACAGCGTCACGCCGCAGGCCTTCATCTACGACGGACAGTAGTAGATGAAGGCCGGTTCGCCCACCCGCCGCACCCAACCGTGCCGGGAGTCACACCGCGATCAGGCGGCGTCTTCCTCAACACCGACGGTGTCGACCGCGAGATCGACCAGGCCGGACAGTTCGTCGGCGATCTCCGGGACGGGCAACGCCAACCCGTCGAGGGTGTGCACCCGTGCTGCCAGGGTGACGCTGGACAGCAGCCAGATCCCGTCCGCGGCAATGAGGTCGGCGGGTCGCAGCGGCGCCGTCTCGCACCGGAACCGGTGCGCGCCTGCCACCTCGAACAGCGCCTGCTGCGTCGTGCCCGGCAGAATCCCGTGTTCGACCGGCGGCGTCACCAGGGTCCGTCCCCGCGAGATCAGCACGGTCGACCGCGGACCCTCGAGCACCAAACCCTCACTGCTGGTGAAGATCACATCGTCGACACCGAGTCCGTGCGCGTGTCGCAGTGCGGCCATGTTCATCGCGTAGGACAGCGTCTTCGCCCCGTGCAGCAGCCACGGCGCCGTCTCGGTGACGTCCACCGAGAATCCCCGCTCCAGCGTGCACACCGAGATCCCGTCGCGCCGGGCGGCAGCAACCCGGCCGGCGACCGGGCCGACGGTGAGGAACGCCGTCGGCTCGCCCGCGCCCTCACGGCCCCTGCTGAGCACCAGCCGCAGCACGCCCTCGCGGCCGGAGTCCCATTCGCCGACCGCGACCGCGATCGCCGACCGCCACGCATCCAGGTCGGGCCGCGGCAGGTCCAGCGCCGACGCCGAGGTCGTCAACCGCGCCAGGTGCAGCTCGACCGTGCGGGCCGCGCCGTCGCGGACCAGCAGGGTCTCGAAGACGCCGTCACCCCGCACCGCGGCGAGGTCGTCGGCGTGCAGGAACGGGACGTCCGCGTCATGCACCGCGCCGTCCAAGGTCACCAGCACCTGATCAGCCATGCCCCCACCCTACGGCGGCGGACCGCACCGAACCGGCTCCTACACTGGAACCGTGTCCGAGTCCGTGCGCGCAACCCCCAGTCCGCTGCTCACCACGCCCGGGGCCGTTCCCTGCCCCGCCGATGCCCCCGACGCGGGCGTCGCCTGGCACTACGGCGACCCGCTCCGCGAGCAACGCAGCGCCGAACGCGCCGCCGCCATCGTGGACCGCTCGAACCGCGTCGCCCTCTCCATCACCGGAGCCGAACGGCTGAGCTGGCTGCACACCATCTCCAGCCAGCACATTGCGAACCTGGCCGACGGCGCGGGTGCCGAGAACCTCAGCCTCGACATCAACGGGCGCGTCGAACACCACTTCGTCCTCACCGACCTCGCCGACGTCACCTGGGTGGACACCGAACCCGGACGCGGCGCCGACCTGCTCGACTTCCTGCAGAAGATGGTGTTCTGGGCGAAGGCCGAACCGACGCCCGCCCCCGACATGGCCGTGCTCGGCCTGCTCGGCCCCGACGTCCGACGGCCCGCACTGCTGTCCGCGTTGGGCATTCCGGAACTGCCCGGCATGTACCACGCGGTCGCGCTGCCCGGCGGCGGGTTCCTGCGCACGATGCCCTGGCCCGGCGAGCACGCGTGGGACCTGGTTGTCCCCCGCGAGCGGCTGGCGCACTGGTGGGCAACCCTCACCGAGGCGGGTGCGGCACCGGCGGGCACCTGGGCGTTCGAGGCGCTGCGGGTCGCGGCGCAGCGCCCGCGTCTCGGAATCGACACCGACGAACGCACCATCCCGCACGAGGTCGGCTGGATCGGCGGGATCACCGAGCACGGCGCCGTGCACCTCGACAAGGGCTGTTATCGCGGCCAGGAGACGGTCGCGCGGGTGCACAACCTGGGGAAGCCGCCACGCCACCTGGTGCTGCTGCACCTCGACGGGTCGGCCGACACTCGCCCGACACCGGGCGAGGACGTCACCGCGGGCGGCCGCACCGTCGGCCGCCTCGGCACGGTGGTCGACCACCACGAACTCGGGCCGATCGCGCTGGCGCTGGTCAAGCGGTCCGTCCCCGTCGACACGCCGCTCGCCGCTGGCGGTGCGGCCGCCGCGATCGACCCGGACTCGGTGCCCCGGCACGACGAGTACCAGGCGGGCCGGGCCGCCGTCGACCGGTTGCGCGGCCGGTGAGGGGGCCGGGCACGGTCGCCGCCGTCTGCGTCGTCCACTCCGAACGGGACAGCGGCACCCGCCGGGTGCCGCGGACCGCGATCGACAAGCGGCCGGTCACCGGCCCGGTCGAGGTCGGCGCGCAGGGCCTGGCCGGCGATCACGTGTGCGACACCGAGCACCACGGGGGCGTGTTCAAGGCGGTCTACGCCTACCTGGACGCGGAGGCCGTGCGCTGGGAGGCCGACCTCGGACGGGATCTGCCCGCCGGCTGGTTCGGGGAGAATCTGCGGGTGCGTGGGGTCGCGACGAGCGACGCCGTGATCGGCGCCCGGTGGCGGGTCGGTGCCACCCTCGAACTGGAGATCACCGGGCCGAGGACACCGTGCGGCACGTTCGGCGTGTGGGCGGCCGAACCGGGCTGGGTCAAGCGCTTCGCCGAACGCGGCGACACCGGCGCCTACCTGAAGGTGCTCACCCCCGGACCGGTCGCGGCGGGCGACCCGATCACGGTCACGCACGTGCCGGAGCACGGAGTGACCGTGCGCGACCTGTTCACCGGGCGCGACCCCGATGGCCTCGCCGAGTTGCTCGCGCGCCAACCGGGACTGTCGCCTAGTGTCGAGGACAAGGCACGCAGACGCATCGCCGGGCTGAAGGTGCGGGTGGAGTATTGAGCGTCGAACTGGTCGAGGTGGTCCGGTCGGGCTTCCGCGAGTGCGTGCACCGCGGATCCCTGGTCGTGCTCGACCCGGCAGGCGCGACCCGCCTCGCGCTCGGCGAGGTGAACACCCCGATCTATCCCCGCTCATCGAACAAGCCACTGCAGGCGGTCGCGCTGCTCCGCAACGGATTCGCCCCAGCGGACCCCAGGGAGCTCGCGATCGCCACCGCCTCCCACGAGGGCGAACCCGAGCACGTCGCGGTGGTGCTCAACCTGCTCCGGCGCCGGAACCTGTCCGAGCACGACCTGCTGTGCCCACCGGACCTGCCCGCGAACGAGGCGGCCCGCGCGCGGGTCCTCACCTCCGGCGGGCACGCCCGCCGGGTCTTCATGAACTGCTCCGGCAAGCACGCCGCGATGCTCGCGGTGTGCGCGGAACGGGGCTGGCCGCTCGACACCTACACCGACCCGTCGCATCCGCTGCAGCACGAGATCCTCGCGACGATCGCGGAACTCTCCGGGGAGGACGACGAGAGCGAGGTCGGCATCGACGGCTGCGGCCTGCCGATCGTCCCGCTGTCGCTGACCGCGCTGGCTCGGGCGTTCACCACGCTGATCACCGCGGCGCCGGGCAGCCCGGAGCGGGCGGTCGCCGATGCGGCCCGGGACCAACCGTGGCTGCTGTCCGGCACCGGCAGGGACGACGCGGTGTTGATGTCCACCGTCCCCGGTCTGCTGTGCAAGGCGGGCGCGGACGGGGTGCATGCGGGCGCGCTGCCGGACGGCACCGCGTTCGCCTTCAAGATCGATGACGGCCACGAGCGGGCCCGGCTGCCCCTGACCGCCGCGCTGCTGCACCGGATCGGCGTCGAGCGGACCGAGGAGCTCGCCGATCTCGCGTCCCGGCCGGTGCTCGGCGGCGGCGTCCGCGTCGGCACGATCCGGGCCGTTCCCGACGCGATGAGATGAACAAGACACCCCACCTGTGCAGGGGAAGGAGCGCCAGATCCATTCGCACGCTAGAGTGTCTGTCAGGAAGACATAAACACTCAAACGGGGCCGCCAAAAATTCCCAGGCCGCCCCGCTTAAAGCGCGAGGGGGTTGGCCATGGGCCGCGGCCGGGCTAAGGCAAAGCAGACCAAGGTTGCACGCGAGCTCAAATACAGCTCGCCCACGACGAACTTCGACAGCCTCCAACGCGAGCTGTCGGGTGGCTCGTCGAGCTCCCACCGGAACGGGTCCTACAGCGATCAAGGTTCCGAGGACGGCGCATCGCGCTGGGACGACGACGACTCCGACGACTGGCGCCGCTGACTCAGCTGAGCATCGAATGAGGGGGAGCCCCACGGCTCTCCCTCATTTTCCGCATGTGCACCCCACCGGGTGCCGCGCGGTGTCGACGAGGTTCGGAACAACGCGAACCGCCCGGATCCGATCGGATCCGGGCGGTTCGTCGTCTGTCGTGACTCGGCGTCAGAAGCGCGGGTGGTCGCCGACCAGCCGCACCAGCTCACCGTCCTGCTTGTCCGATGCCTTCGCGACGGTGCCGAGCGTCCAGCAGTCGATGTGGCGCGCCGTGAGCACCGCAAGGGCGCGGTCCACGTCCTCCGGAGCGACAATCGCGACCATGCCGACGCCCATGTTGAAGGTCGCCTCCATCTCGGCACGCTCGACCCGGCCACGCTGACCGATCATCGTGAACACCGGTGCGGGACTCCACGTTCCGCGATCCAGTTCGGCAACGAGACCCTTCGGCATCACCCGGGCCAGATTGTTCGCGAGGCCCCCGCCGGTGACATGGCAGAAGGTGCGCACGTCCGTCTCGGCGATCAGCGCGAGGCAGTCCTTGGCGTAGATCTTCGTCGGCTCGAGCAGTTCCTCGCCGAGCGTGCGGCCGAACTCCTCGACGTGCCCGGTCAGCGACATCCGGTCGATCTCGAGGAGCACCTTCCTGGCCAGCGAGTAGCCGTTCGAGTGCAGACCCGACGACCCCATGCCGATCACCACGTCACCGGGACGCACCCGGTCCGGGCCGAGCACCGCGTCCGCCTCGACGACGCCGACACCGGTGGCCGACAGGTCGTAGTCGCCGTCCGCCATCACCCCGGGATGCTCCGCGGTCTCGCCGCCGAGGAGTGCACAGCCCGCCTGGATGCAGCCCTGCGCGATGCCGCCGACGATCTCCGCGACCCGCTCGGGGACGACCTTGCCGACCGCGATGTAGTCCTGCAGGAACAGCGGCTCGGCGCCGCACACGACGAGGTCGTCGACGACCATCGCGACCAGGTCGAGGCCGACGGTGTCGTGCTTGTCGAGGGCCTGCGCGATCGCGAGCTTGGTGCCGACGCCGTCGGTGGACGCCGCGAGCAGCGGCTCCCGGTAGCCGCCCTTGAGCGCGAACAGGCCGGCGAATCCGCCGAGCCCGCCGAGCACCTCGGGACGGCTGGCCTTCTTCGCGAGCGGGGCGAACAGCTCCACCGCCCGGTCACCTGCCTCGATGTCCACACCGGCGGCGGCGTAGGAGGCACCGGCGGGGCGGGCGTTCTGGTCGTCGGTCATCGGGTTTCTCAGCTCCAGCTGTGATCTCGCCAGTGCGCCTGGCACTGTCTGGGTGTACGGGGCGCCGGATGCACCGGCGCAATTATGCGGCCTCGGCGGCCGATCAGGGGCGACTCAGCGCACTCGCGTTGTCGTTGTCGGACCTCGGCGCCGCTCCCGCGGTGCTGTCGAGCATGCCCTCGAGCACGTTCTTGCCGATCGACGTCTCCGTCGGCAGCGCGATCGGGTACTCGCCGTCGAAGCAGGCCATGCACAGCCGGGACGCGGGCTGCTCCGTCGCCGCCACCATGCCGTCGATCGAGATGTAGCCGAGCGAGTCGGCGCCGATCGAGCGGCGCACGCCCTCGACCATCTCCTCCACGTCGCCGGGCTCGTGGCTGGTGCCGCCCGCCCCGTTCGCGATCAGCTCCGCCGGTGACGCGAAGTCGATGCCGTAGAAGCAGGGCCACTTCACCGGCGGGGACGCGATCCGCACGTGGATCTCCAGTGCGCCCGCCTCCCGCAGCATCCGGATCAGTGCGCGCTGAGTGTTGCCGCGGACGATCGAGTCGTCGACGACGATCAGGCGCTTGCCGCGGATCACGTCGCGCAGCGGGTTCAGCTTCAGGCGGATGCCGAGCTGGCGGATGGTCTGCGACGGCTGGATGAAGGTGCGGCCCACGTAGGCGTTCTTCATCAGGCCCTGCCCGTAGGGGATGCCGGAACCCTGCGCGTAGCCGACCGCGGCGGGGGTCCCCGACTCCGGGACCGGGATCACCAGGTCGCCGTCGATCGGGTGTTCCTTCGCCAGGCGGCGGCCGATGTCGACGCGGGTCGCATGCACCGACCGTCCCGAGATCGTCGTGTCGGGGCGGGCCAGGTAGACGTACTCGAAGACGCAGCCCTTCGGCGTCGGGGCGGCGAACCGGGACGACCGCACACCGTCCGCGTCGATCGCGAGGAGCTCACCCGGCTCGATCTCCCGGACGAACGAGGCGCCGACGATGTCGAGCGCGGCGGTCTCGGAGGCGACGACCCAGCCGCGGTCGAGACGGCCAAGCACCAGCGGCCGGACACCGTGCGGGTCGCGCGCCGCGTAGAGGGTGTGCTCGTCCATGAAGGTCAGGCAGAACGCGCCGCGCAGGGTCGGCAGCAGCTCCATCGCGGCCTGCTCGATCGTCCGGTCCCCCGCCGCGTGCGCGAGGAGCGCGCCGACGATGTCGGAGTCCGAGGTCGCACCGCCGGGCCGCTTGCTGTTCATCAGCCCGGCCGCCCGCGCCCGGTCGGCGAGCTCGGCGGTGTTGACCAGGTTGCCGTTGTGCCCGAGCGCGATGCCGGTGCCCGCGGTGGTGGTCCGGAAGATCGGCTGCGCGTTCTCCCAGGTGGTGGAGCCGGTGGTCGAGTAGCGACAGTGCCCGACGGCGACATGCCCGGGCATCGCGCCGAGGGTCTGCTCGTCGAACACCTGACTGACCAGGCCGAGGTCCTTGAACACCAGCACCTGCGCGCCGTCGGCGACGGCGATGCCCGCGGCCTCCTGGCCGCGGTGCTGTAGCGCGTACAGGCCGTAGTAGGTGAGCTTGGCCACATCCTCGCCGGGAGCCCAGACGCCGAAGACGCCACACTCCTCGCGGGGCGGCTGCTCATCCTGGTCGGACAGGTCTGCGGGTGCGAGAAGATTCGGGCTGTTGACCGACAGGTCGGCTGAAGTCACC
This sequence comes from Rhodococcus sp. NPDC058505, assembly GCF_042720095.1. Classification (NCBI taxonomy): domain Bacteria; kingdom Bacillati; phylum Actinomycetota; class Actinomycetes; order Mycobacteriales; family Nocardiaceae; genus Rhodococcus; species Rhodococcus sp. NPDC058505. The sequence goes on along the minus strand of NZ_JBHXNB010000011.1, from coordinate 35,631 downwards.
GGGGTGCTCCCTTTGGGGGTGGGTGCGGGGGGCAGGCCCAGTCTACGGCCAACGAGAGGGTGCACCTACCACGGGTGCCGCGCTGTCGTGCCGGTCACAGCGTTCACCGCGGGCATCGTCACATCGGCAGCAGCGGCAGCCAGTGGCCGAGGTCACCGGCCCGGCTGCCCGACGCCGTCACCGTTCCCGCCGCAACCGCGTCCTCGAACGCGAGCGCGCCGGTGACGAGGCGCAGCCAGGTCCGCGGGTCGGTCTCGACGACGTTCGGCGGCGTGCCGCGCGTGTGGCGCGGACCCTCAAGGCACTGCACGGCAACGAACGGTGGAACCCGGACCTCGACGGAGGACCCGGGTGCGACGTTCTCCAGGGTGCGCGCGCTGAGCCGGACCGCGGCCGCGAGTTCCGGACGAGGCGGCGGCGCGGCGTCCGCGTCGGTCAGCCAGTCCCGGACCGCGAGCACCGCGGTCCGCATTTCGGCGGGGTCGATCCTGCGGCGGGCGGTCACCGCACCACGCTACCGGCACGCCCGCGCACCGCCCGGCCCGCCGCCGCCTCCGCGGCGACGGCCCCGCCCGCGTTCACCGCGAGATGCAGCAGGGCAGGCGCGAGCACGCTGCCGCTGCGCCCCCGCAGCAGGTCGAACAGCACTGAGGCCGCGGCCGTCAGCGCGACGGTCCCCGGCACCGAGTCGCCCGCGTGCCTGGCGGGGGTCACGTGCCACAGCCCGAACGCCGCGGCCCCGAACGCGGGCGCCCACCGGGGCGAGGCGCGGCGGGCCAGCGCGTACAGCACGGACCGGAACGCCAACTCCTCCGCGAGCACGGTGCCGACCGGGATGTGCACGAACACCCATTCGGTGTGGTCGGCGCGGCGCGCACCGGACGCCATCCGGGTCCGCACCGGCGGCGTGGCGAGCATCGCCGGGTAGGCCACCGCGGGGACGATCGAGGCCGCCGCCCCCCACCGCAGACCGGCCCCCGGCGCGCGCCAACCCAATTCACGATCATCGACGCCGCAGGCCCTGGCCGCCGCGGACAGCCCGACGGCGGCCAGCCCGTTTACCGCCGCACGACCACGGGCCCCCAGCCCGAGCCTCGGCAGGACCGCGGTGTTCCAGCCGACGAGCAGCGCCGCACACCCCACCGCGACCGCCCCGTCCCGCGCCCGCCGCCCGCCGAGTGAACGGAACCGTTCACTCGATCTAATCGACTGAACGGTTCCGTTCACTCGGTCGTGGAGGGTCACTTCTCGGGGCCCTGACGACCCGCGTTCGCGTCCAGCACCGCGCGGACGCGTTCGGTGTCCGCCTGCGTCCAGCCGTCCGGGGCGGCGACCGCGACCCATCCGTCGAGCACCGTGGTTCCGTAATTGTGGCCGTGCCCGTCCGGGACCCCGGCCGCATTCGCCAGGTCCGCGGCGACCTGCCAGAACGTGACAAACGGGAACCAGCGCATGCTCGGCAGCCGGTCGTAGCCGGGCGGCTCGGACAGCCAGTCCGGGCGGTTGAAGATCAGCTCCGGGCTCCACCACACCACCGGATCGGACGGGTGCTGGAGGTAGAGCACCCGCGGGTACAGCCAGGGCCCCGGCTCCGCGCCGATCGCGGCGGCGTCCTCGGCGAACCGGACCACCAGCCCGTCCGAGTACACCGGCTGAACCTCGGGGCTGCCCGGGTCGCGGCGCGCGACGAGGGTGCGCCACAGCGGGTTCGTGTTCGGCGGCCCCACCCACAGCACCCCGTCGACCATCTCCCGGATGTCGGCGAGCCCGTCGAACGCCGCCTCGCCCGCCTGGGTTCCCAGCGATTCGCCGTACACGAACAGCTTCGGCCGGGTCGCGGCGGGCTCCTGCAGCCAGCGGTCGTGCACCCGGTGGACCAGCGCCCGGCCCGCCTCGGCGGCCTTCTCCCGGTCGGCGAGGAACGAGATCCAGCTCGGCAGGTACGAGTACTGGCTCGCGACCAGTGCGGTGTCCCCGTTGTACATCAGCTCGACGGCGTCGGCGGCGGTCGGGTTGACCCAACCGGTGCCGGTGGTCGGGATGACGACCAGCGCCTCCCGCTGGAACGCGCCGGTGCGTTCGAGTTCCCGGATCACGACGTCGAGTCGGGCATTGGTGTCGTCGGCGGTGCCGAGACCGGCGTACACCCGGATCGGCTCCTGCGCTGGGGCGCCGTTGTACGCGGCGAGCTGGTCCGCGTGCAGCCCGCGGTAGACGAACTCGCGTCCCTCGTATCCCAGGGTGTCCCACGGCGCGTACGACTCGACGCTCCCGGACCGTTCCGGCCGGATCGGCCGCACCACGCCCTCCCTGGTCTCGTCGTTCTGCAGGCTGAACGCCGAGTTCACGAACGAATACGCAGCGTTGACGAGCACATCGGTGACGAGGGTGTAGCCGAGGAACGCGACGAGGGCGAACCCGATCGGCGCGGCGGCGGACCGGGGCACCCGCAGCCAGGTGTTCAGGTAGCGGGCGATCAGCCGCACCAGGTCCCGCAGCACCCGCCACAGCGAGATCAGCAGCGCGGCGACGAGCACGCTCAGGCCGAGGGTCCGCAGATAGCCGGTGGTCGTGGTGCCCTCGGCGCCCATCAGCGCGGCCAGCTCCCGCTGCCAGCTCGCCGAGTACACCAGCATCACCAGCGCGGCGATCACCGACAGCACCGGCACGGCCACCTTGATCGGCGTGGTCGCCCGCGTCGGGGGCGGCCACCACGACAGTTTCGACAGCCAGTACCGGTGCGCACCCCAGCCGAGGACGCACCCGACGGCGTAGCCGATCGCCGCGGTGATGCCGCCGATCAGGCCCTGGTACAGCCAGTCCCGCGGCAGCAGCGACGGGGTCAGCGACCAGCAGAAGAACAGGGCACCGAACGCGATGCCGGTGAAGTCGAGGCTGAGCAGGCCCCACGCCCACGCGACGAACGGATGCTTGTCGGCGAGCCGCTCCGGCGCCCACGGCGCCGTCCACTCCCGGACCCGGTTGACCCACCGATCGAGGGCGCGGACCTCGCCCGAACGCACCGGAACCCGGGACGGTTCGGCGGCTGCCTGGTCCGTCCCGGGTTCCCGGGTCGCTTCCGTGTCGGTCACATGGCTATCCAAACAGCGCAGGCAGCGTTCCTTCGGAGGTCGCGCGCAGCGTGTCGAGGGTGACGGAGAAGTGCCCCTGGACCTCGACGGAGTCGGAGCCCTCGTCGACGACGCCGATCCGCACCCACGGCAGGTCACGGGCCGAGCACATGCCGGTGAAGCGGGTCTCCTCGGTGCGCGGCACCGCGACCAGCACCCGGCCTGCGGACTCGGAGAACAGCGTGACGAACGGGTCGGCGTCCTCGGGCAGCAGGATCCGGCAGCCCGTCTCCCCCGCCAGCGCGGCCTCGACGACGGCCTGCGCGAGACCGCCCTCGGACAGGTCGTGGGCGGCGGAGATCAGCCCGTCGCGGGACCCGGCGAGCAGGATGTCGGCGAGCAGGCGTTCGCGTTCGAGGTCGACCTTCGGCGGGACACCGCCGAGGTGGTCGTGCTCGACCTGCGCCCAGATGGAGCCGTCGAACTCGTCGTTGGTGTCGCCGAGCAGGATCAGCGTCTCCCCCGGCTCCAGGCCGAGACCGGTGGGGACGCGGCGGTGCACGTCGTCGATGACGCCGAGCACGGCGACGACAGGGGTCGGCAGGATCGCGGTGGCGCCGGTCTGGTTGTAGAAGCTGACGTTGCCGCCGGTGACCGGGATGCCGAGCTGCGCGCAGCCGTCCGCGAGCCCGCGCACCGCCTGCTGGAACTGCCACATGACGCCCGGATCCTCGGGGGACCCGAAGTTGAGGCAGTTGGAGACGGCCTTCGGGGTGGCTCCGGTGACGGCGACGTTGCGGTACGCCTCGGCCAGCGCGAGCTGCGCACCCGTGTACGGGTCGAGGGCGGTGTAGCGGCCGGACGCGTCCGTCGCGAGGGCGATGCCGCGGCCGGTCTTCTCGTCGACCCGGATCACGCCGCCGTCGGCGTTCTCGGCGAGGACCGTGTTGCCGCGGACGTAGCGGTCGTACTGCTCGGTGATCCACTTGCGGCTGGCCAGCTGCGGGGAACCGACCATCTTCAGCAGTGTCGCCTCGAGCTCGGCGTCCGTCTCCGGACGCTTGAGCCCGGCGGTGGTGTTCGCGACCAGCGCGTCCTGGCTGTCCGGGCGCTGCACCGGACGCTCGTAGACGGGGCCCTCGTGGGCGATGGTGCGGGCGGGGGCGTCGACGACGGTCTCGCCGTGCCAGTCGATGACGAGGTGCTCGCCGTCGGTGACCTCGCCGATGACGGTGGCTAGCACGTCCCACTTCTTGCAGACGGCCATGAAGGCGTCGACGTTCTCCGGGGTCACCACGGCGCACATGCGCTCCTGGGACTCGCTGGAGAGCACCTCGGCTGCGGTCATCCCGGTGGCGCGGGTGGGCACCCGCTCGAGGCTGATGTGCATGCCGCCGTCGCCTGCCGCGGCGAGCTCGGACGTGGCGCAGGACAGCCCGGCGCCGCCGAGGTCCTGGATGCCGACGACCAGCTTCTCCCGGTACAGGTCGAGACAGCACTCGATGAGGACCTTCTCGGTGAACGGGTCGCCGACCTGGACGGCGGGCAGCTTCTTCGGGCGCCCGCCCGCGCTCTCGTCGAAGGTCTCCGACGCGAGGACGGACACGCCGCCGATGCCGTCGAGGCCGGTGCGGGCACCGAACAGGATGATCTTGTTGCCGACGCCGGACGCGAACGCCAGGTGCAGGTCCTCGACCCGCATCGCGCCGGCGCACAGCGCGTTGACGAGCGGGTTGCCCTGGTAGGACGCATCGAACACGGTCTCGCCGCCGACGTTCGGGAGGCCGAGGGAGTTGCCGTAGCCGCCGACGCCGCGGACGACACCGTCGACGACGCGGCGGGTGTCGGGGTGGTCGACCGCACCGAAGCGCAGCTGATCCATGACCGCGATCGGGCGGGCACCCATCGCCATGATGTCCCGGACGATGCCGCCGACGCCGGTCGCGGCGCCCTGGTACGGCTCGATGTACGAAGGATGGTTGTGCGACTCCACCTTGAAGGTGACCGCCCAGCCGTCGCCGATGTCGACGACGCCCGCGTTCTCCCCGATGCCCGCGAGCATCGACGCCCGCATCTCGTCGGTGGTGGTCTCCCCAAAGTACTTCAGGTGCACCTTGGAGGACTTGTAGGAGCAGTGCTCGGACCACATCACCGAGTACATCGCCAGTTCGGCGTCGGTGGGACGGCGGCCGAGGATCTCCCGGATCCGGGCGTATTCGTCGTCCTTGAGTCCCAGTTCCCGGTAGGGCTGGGCGACGTCGGGGGTCGCTGCGGCGTGGGTGACGGTATCGACCTGCGGTGACACGGGGAGTCGGGTCCCTTCCCTGGAGGAATCGAATGGGCAGTCCGGCGAGGCGCTGCCAGCGCAAAGTCTAGCCCGCTGCCCCGACACCTTCCGCACTGGTCACCGCACGTGGGCACGGTCACGTCAGCGCGGGGTCACCGTCGAGCCGAACGGACCGGCCCGGCAGGACCTTCGGGTCGCTGCCGGGCCGGCGCCGGTCGCTTAGCCGTCGATCGTCTGCCCCTCGGCGGGGACGTCGACACCGAGGAGCTCCGCGTCGCCGGTCGTCGCCGGGTCCGGCCGGTCGACCTGGTCCGTCGACGCCATCCGCAGCCCGCTCAGATCGGTGCGCATGTAGATGACGTTGTAGCGATCCCAGGTGGTGATGACGTACTCGAGATGCTGCCCCCGCGTCCACGGGTGCATGAACCCGCCGTACAGGCCGGGCAGCAGGACCGAGCTGACGATGGTCTGCTTGCCGGACCACGGACCCTCGAGCCGGTCCGCCTGCCGGATGACCAGCCCGGTGACGTCCGTGGACATCGCGACGTACTTGTTCAGGTAGTCGTTCCACTGCACGGACAGCTCGCTGACCGGCGCCGGGATGACCGGCACCGCCCGCGTCATCTCGGCGACCCACGCGCTGCCATCCCAGTACCGGTACGCGGTCAGGTCCAGAATCTGGTTGCTCGGCACCCGCGCCAGTCGGGCACCGCCGCTGCGGCCGGACTGGGTGCCGTACTCGTAGACGAAGCCGTCCTTGCCGTCCACGAACGCGCTCTGCTGGAAGTTCGCATTGCCGGGGTCCACCGCGGGGATGCCGGGGATGCCGAGACCGTCGACATTGGCCCGCACCGACGCGACGTCCGATGTCCAGGTCTCCCCGTCGTTGCCGGAGACGGCGATCGCGGAATAGTTGACCGTCCACTCACCGGGGGTGTCCCAGCTGCGGACCGACATGTACCGCACGTACTGCTTGCCGCCGATCGCGATGCCCGCGGTCGGGATGGTGGTGTACTCGCCGGGGATGCCGAAGCCGGGGATGATCTCCTTCGAGTGGTTGGGCCGGTCCAGCGGCGAACTGTCGATTCGCATCCCGTCGGCGAGCGTGGTGTCCGAGCTGCGGAACAGCACGTTGCTGCGCCAGTCGTCGTCGTCGACACCGCACTCGCCGACGGTGTCGCCGAACGCCATGAGCACGCGGTGATCGGCGCCGGCGCCCCCGTTGTCCCACATGATCCCGAGATCGGTTCCGGAGACGCTGAACCGGTTGATGGTGTCGTTCGGGCTGCCGGGCCCGGTGACCATCTCGATCGCCTTCGTTGCGCCGGTCAGCCGGGGCACCGCGCCGTCGGGCGACCCGGTGATCCACGGGAGCGCCCTGCCGATCGAACCGGCGGAGCCGCCGGAATTCTGGCCGCACGGCCCACCGGGCGGGGTGATCGACGACCCCGAGGACCCCGAGGATCCGAGGGACTGTGCCGACGACGGCGCCGCTGCGGTGGCGGCGATCAGCACCGCGACCCCGGTGGCGACCGCCGCGGCCCGGCCGCGGCCGAGGACGGACGACTTCGACTGACTGGGACTGTGCACGAGCGTGTGTCCTCCCGATCGACGGACGTGACCCGCGGACCCACCCGGCCCCGCCGCACCCACCCAACCACGACATCGGAGTGGCTGCTGGGACTGATGGGGCAATTGTTATCTGGAGTGGGTCCCGGTACGCACCTCGTCACCGGGTCGGCGGGCGGACGCCATCCGATGTTCGATCGACAGTCACGGTGCGGGCGCCGGTGGTCACTCCTGCGGCGTGAGGAACGCGGCGAGCGCGTCCGCGTACGACGCGACGTCCGCAGCGCCCATCAGCTCCCGCGCCGAATGCATCGCGAGTTGCGGCGCCCCGACGTCGACGGTGGACAGCCCGGTCCGGGATGCGGTGATCGGCCCGATCGTCGATCCGCACGGCAGGTCCGCGCGATGCACGTACCGCTGCAGCGGAACCGCGGCACGATCGCACGCCAACGCGAACGCGCCAGCGCCCGCGGCGTCGGTGGCGTAGCGGAGATTCTGATTCACCTTGAGCACCGGTCCCCCGTTCACCAGGATCCGATGGGCGGGCTCGTGCCGGTCCGGGTAGTTGGGGTGGGTGGCGTGCGCCATGTCCCCCGACGCGCACACCGACCCCGCCATCGCACGCAGGAAGTCCTCGCGGCCGCCGCCGCGACCGAGCACGATTCGCTCGAGCACCGAGTTCAGCAGGTCCGAGAAGGCGCCCCGGTCGGACATCGACCCGACCTCCTCGTGGTCGAACAGCGCGAGGACGGGGATCGCCTCGCCAGGGGCCTCGGCCGCGGCGAGCAGCGCCCGGCTGCCCGCGTAGCAGGTGCCCTGGTTGTCCAGCCGCGGCGCGGACACCAGCTCGTCGTGCAGTCCGACGACCACGCTCGGCGCCAGGTCGTGGGTCATCAGTTCCCAGCCGAGCACCGCGTCCGCGTCGACCCCGGCCTCCCCGGCGAGGAAGGCGAGGAAGCTGCGCGGCGACGACCCGACCCCCCAGATCGCGTTCAGGTGCCGCTGCGGATCGAGGCTGACGCCCTTGCGCTCCTCGGACAGGTGAATCGCCAGCTGCGGCACCCTCAGGATCGGTCGATCCACCCGAATCAGGTGTTCCCGCAGTCCGTTTCCCTCCCGAACGCTGAGTCGACCGGAAATGCCGAGGTCGCGGTCCAGCCACGAGTTCAGCCACGCACCGCCATACGGTTCGAGACCGACCATCTGCCAGCCAGCTGAGTCGAGGTCGGGGTGCTGCTTGACCCGCAGATTCGGGCTGTCGGTGTGCCCCCCGACGATCCGGAACGGCGCCGCCCCGGACCCGGCCTCCTCGGTGCTCCACGCGACCAGCGACCCGCCGCGCACCAGGAAGTACCGGCCCGGCGCTGCGGGCCAGCCATCGGTTTCGCGCAGTTCGACGAAGCCGGCCGCGGCCAGCTCGGCCGCCACGGTCGCGCACACGTGAAACGGGGACGGCGAGGCATCGACGAAGGAACAGAGCCCGGAAGCGGTGGCATCGGTCATCGTGGACATGACCGTGATCCTAGAACCGTCCGGGCGCCTGCCCCGATACGCGGAAACCGATCCCGTCCGGCCGGTCCGGGCTCGACTAGGGTTGACGGACCGGATCAGCTACCCCGCCCGCCCCAATCACGGGAGTACCGAATGCCTGAAACATCTTCCGCCGCAGCCACTCCCGAACCTCAGACGGTGTCCTACCCGCTGACACCTGCGGCGGTCTTTCTGGTCGTCACGATCAACGACGACGGCGAGGATGTCGCCCGTCGGGTGCTCGCCGAGGCCGCCGGGCTGCGCCGGTCGGTGGGACTGCGGGTGCCCGGCGCTGGCCTGGAACTGATCGCCAGCATCGGCTCGGCCGCGTGGGACCGGCTGTTCACCGGCCCGCGTCCGGCCGACCTGCATCCGTTCCCGGCGCTGCGCGGCGGCAAGCACCAGGCACCGGCGACACCGGGCGACCTGCTGTTCCACATTCGGGCGATGACGATCGACGCGTGCTTCGAACTGGCGCACCAGATCACCAAGCGACTCGGCGACGCCGTCACCGTCGTCGACGAGGTGCACGGCTTCCAGTACTTCGAGAACCGGGACCTGATCGGGTTCGTGGACGGAACCGAGAACCCGAGCGGGACGAAGGCGGTCGCGGCGGTGACGGTCGGCGACGAGGACCCGCTCTTCGCCGGCGGTTCCTACGTGCACGTGCAGCGGTACGTGCACGACCTGGTCTCCTGGGAGGCGTTGCCGGTGCCCGAGCAGGAAAACGTGATCGGCCGAACGAAACTCGAGGACATCGAGATGGGTGACGATGTCAAGCCTGCGAACTCGCACGTGGCGTTGACCGCGATCAAGGACGGGCAGGGCAGCGCGCTGGAGATCCTGCGCGCGAACATGCCGTACGGCCGGGTCGGCGGCGAGATGGGCACCTACTTCATCGGCTACTGCAAGGATCCGGCGGTCACCGAGCGCATGCTGGAGAACATGTTCCTCGGCGATCCGCGCGGCAATTACGATCGGCTGCTGGACTTTTCGGTCGCGGTGACGGGCTCGGCGTTCTTCACTCCGAGCGCCGACTTCTTCGAGGCGCTGCCCGCCGCCCCGGCGTAGCCGCCGTACCGCGGCGAGCCTGCCCCAGTCCCACTCAGTGACACGGATCACGAATCCGGAGGCGAAGACCCGTACCTTCGCATCCCCGTTGTCATTGAGAAGGGACACACTCCCGTGCGATTCACCCGCCCGCTGATCGTCACCGTTGCCGCCGCCGCGGTGCTACTCACCGCCGCGTCCGGCGCCTCGGCCTTCGAGGGATCCAGTGCGGCACCGCCGTCCGGCGACACCACCCCCGCCCCGCTTCGAATCCTGCTGACCAACGACGACGGCTGGGATGCGCCGGGGATCACCGCGACCTATCGGGCCCTGACCGCGGCCGGTCACGACGTGACGATGGTCGCGCCCGCGCAGAACCAGAGCGGAAAGTCGGCGGCGATCGACTTCCAGGGCAAGCTGACGGTCGCCCACCCGAGTGGCGATCCGAAGGTGTACTCGGTCACCTCGACACCGGCCGGGTCCGCGATGTTCGGGATCAACGAGGTGTTCAAGGACGCCAAGCCCGATCTCGTCGTGTCGGGGACAAACGTCGGGTCCAACGTCGGCTTCGACACCAACTATTCGGGGACCGTCGGCGCCGCCGTCGTCGCGAGCGGCGGCTTCGGCATCCCCGCGATCGCGATCAGCACCGATACCAGCCGCGACCCGGAGCTCGTCCCCGCATACGACCAGACCGCGGCGCTGCTGGTGCGGATCCTCGACGGCGGGATCCCGCGCACCTCCCCCGGCACCGTCCTCAACATCAACTACCCGCTGCTCAAGGACGGCGCCACCACGCCCAAGGGCATGAAGTACACGCCGATGTCGTCCGCGTCCGCGGCGGACATCCGGTACTCCCGGATCGACGACACCACCTACGAGATCAAGCCCGGCCGGGCCGCGACCCCGCCCGCGGCGGGAACGGACTTCGCCGAACTGGACGCCGGGTTCGTCACCTTCACCCTCCTCGACGCCGACCGCACCGCGGACCGCGCCGATGCGGCAACGATCACCCGCCTGGTCAGGTCCCTGAGCTGACGCGCCTGCGGTGGGTCCGCGTCCCATCCCGGATGCCGGCCCACCGCCCGAGTGTCGCCGACCCGATGAGATCGCGGCGGCGGGTAGGTTGCGATCATGTCGGCCGGCACGCTGCTGTTGTACGCCATCGGGCTCAATCTGTATGCCCTGCTGCTGATCTACCTGCGGTCGTGGATCTACCGGGCTCCGGTGTACCGACCGATGGTGAAGAATTTCGTCCTGTCGGCGCTACCACTGCTGATCCTCGTCGTGGTGCTCACGGTCTTCGTTGCCGCCAGCGGACTGGGTGCGCGTCCGGTGGCGATCGTGGTGGCCGTGGTCGGATTCGTGACATGGCTGCTGATGCTGCCCAATTCGGGATACTTGATCACCGAACTCAACCTCAACCACCGCCGCGACCACGAATCGGTTCCGCTCTGGTACGACATCATCGCGGTCCTGACTTTCGCGATGTCCGGGGTGGTGAACACCGTGCTCGGTGTGCTCGCTGCGCAACTCGTCTTCACCCTCGCGATATACGGCGACTCCAACACAGCACTGCGGTCGGCGCCGGTGCAGTCGGTGCCGGTGGTTCTCGTCGCGCTGGTGTCGGTGGGCATCTATCTGGGCCGTTACCTGCGCCTGAACAGCTGGGACGTCCGGTCACCGCGCCGCATGTACGGCAAGGTGCGGGACCATTTCGACTCCCGAAGCGCGTGGGCCAATTTCCTGCTGTTCTGCCTCACCCACACGGTGTTCCTGCTGCTGATCTACGGGCTGATCGCCGGACCGCTGCTGGACGCGGTCGCGAACTCGCCGGACCTCGTCGTCGAGGACTAGTGCCCCGGCAGCACGCAGGCGGTGTCCAGGCCGAGCACGTGGTTGAGCCTGCCAAACGCCAGCCACGCGCCGATGCTCATCGACAGTTCGACGATCTCGGCGTCGGTGTACCGCGCCTTCATCCGCGCCCAGAACTCCTCGTCGAGGCCGTGATGGTCGAGGGCGTAGCGTTCGGCGTACTCGGCGGCGAGCCGGGTGCGATCGTCGAAAGTCTCGGTGGTGCGCCAGCTCTCGACGGCCTCGTCGAACCCGTCCTCGACCTTGACGCCGTCGCGTTCGGTGCGCCAGTCCTGGCAGAAGATGCACCCGTTGATCTGCGCGATCCGCAGCCGGGCCGCCTCGAAGGCTCGCAGGTCGATCGTCGAATGCTCGTACACGGACAGCGAGAACTGGGAGGCGGGGATCCCGATGCCGGGCACCATCTCGCCCCACACGTAGCCGATCGGGTCCTTGTCCTCGGGGAGGTCAATGATCATGCCGGGGTCCTTTCCGGTGCCGGGGTCCCGTGCGTTGCCCGGGTCCCGCGAGTTGCCGATGTGCCGTGCGCTGCCAGCCTGCCGACCGCGGGGCGCAGCGGCACGTCGAGTGCGTCGTAGAGTCCCGGCTCGTGGTCGACGAGCCAGTCGATGGCCCCGACCAGCCGCCCGACCGCGGTCGCGTTGCCGCCCGCCGACCGGTTGCCGCCCTCGTCGGTGGCCTCGACGGCGACCTCGATCCGGGGCCTGCCCTCGATGATCACCCGGTGCGCGCCGTCCCCATCCGGCGGCGTCGGCCAGTCGGGGGCGCAGGAGGGATGGATGCGGGTGACGTGTTCGATGACGATGACGGGGTCGCCGTCGACGATGCCCTGCACCTCGAACCGCAGGGCGCCCTGGGTGCCCGCCTCGAAGTCGCCCATGGCCGGGGTGGTGACGGTGGCGTCGAGGGCCCGCCGGTCCAGGGTTTCGCGGATCTCGTCGAGCTCGACGCCCAGCGCCCGCGCGATCATCCGAACCTGGCCGCCCCACACCATGGTGGGAACGGACGGCGCGACCATCGGCGGCAGGTAGTCCATCGGCTGCCCCATCCCGACCAGGTAGCGCACCGAATCGGGCTGGTCGTAGGTGGTGTAGTCGAAGATCTCCTGGCAGCGGATCGCGTCGATCCGGGTCGCGAGGCCGCTGAGCAGGATCGGCAGCACGTCGTTGCCCCATCCGGGGTCGATGCCGGAGGCGAAGAACGAGCCGCCCCCCTCGTCGATGGCGGCGCGGATCGGGTCCCGCAGCTCCGGCGGGGCGCTGCGGTGGTCGTAGAGCGGATACAGGGCGGGGCTGACGACCACCGCGCCCGCCCGGATCGCCCGGCAGATGTCGGCGAGCGCCTCGGCCGGACGAACGTCCCCGGAGGCGGCGTACACGACGGCGGCTGGCCCGGCGGCGAGGACCGCGTCGATGTCGTCGGTCGCCGCGACCCCGAGGTCGCGCCCGGCATCGCCGAGGTCGCCCGCATCGCGACCCACCTTGTCGGGGTTGTGGACGAGGACGGCGGTGAGATCGAGCGCGGGGTGCGCGTCCACGGCACGGATCGCCGCCCTGCCGACGTTACCGGTGCCCCACACGACGGTGGTGATCATGCCGGGAACGGTACCCACCTGAAACAGGTTCCCGCAGAGGTTCAACCAGATCACCGGCCGTGACGCGCTCGCCGCCGAACTCGCGGCGCTGCGCGCGGTGATCGCCGCGGCCGAGGGTCAGAGGTAACCCTCGATCACCTCGACCGCGGCCCGCACCCCTCCCGCGGCCCGGAGCTCGTCGGCGAGCGCGTCACTGCGGTTGCGGATCGCGGGGCCGTCCACGGTCCGGAGCGCGTCCCGCAACTCCGCCACGGTCGCCGTCGCGCTGTCGACGCGCACCGCCACCCCGGCCGTGGCGAGCGCGTCCGCGTTCTCGAACTGGTCGACGGCCTGCGGCGCCGCGATCATCGGTGTCCCGGTGACCATTCCCTCGCTCGACCCGCCCATCCCCGCGTGGGTGAGAAACGCATCCGCCTCACGGAGGATGTCGAATTGCGGCACCCAGCGGTGCACCTCCACGTTGGCGGGAACCACACCCAGATCGGCGACGTCGACCTGGGTGCCGATCTGCAGGACGACGTGCCATCCGACGAGATCGCCGAACGCCGCGACGCAGCGGCGGTAGAAGTCGGCCTGATCGGTGAACGCGGTACCCAGCGAGATCAGCAGCAGCTTCGACCCGCCCGCCGGACGCGTCCAGGTGCCCTCGGACGCACGATCCAGCGGAAGGGCAGGCCCGGTGAAGGTGTACACGTCCTCGTCCACTCGGTCCGCGTTGGGCTGCATCGACTTCGCGATCAGCACCACCGCGCGCGGCGGCCGCCCGAAGAAGGCGTCGGGGTCGGCCGTGACACCGTTGTCCTGCAGGAACTTTCGTTGCCGTTCCCGGTACGCGATTCCCTTCGGTTCCTCACGGATCGGGGCGAGAACCGGGGCCATGTCCTCCTCGTAGCCCTCCCACGCGACGTAGGTCGGGGACAGCTGCACGATCGGAATCCCCCACTCCTCGGCCAGGATCCGCGCCGGACCGCCCGCGATGTCGTACAGGAACAGGTCCGGCCGGTCGGAGTCGTACAGCGCCCGCAGCTGCGGGAGCATCGACTCATAGTCCTCCTGAAACAACGTCAACTGGTCGATCATGTCGCCGTCCCAGGACTTCTCCGACGCGGTCCCCGAGCCGCCGGTGTTCACGCCGGGCAGCGTCGAGGTGTAGGGGCGCAACTCGGCGCCGGTGGCTTCGATCACCGCCGCCATCGACGGGTCGTTCGCATAGCTGACCCGGTGTCCACGCGCGACGAGCACCCGGACGATCTCGAGGCTCGGGTTGACGTGGCCGGGTGCGGGAATGCTGATCACGGCGATATGCGCGGTAGACATCGGTTCCTTCCGGTGCGGGTGACCCGGCCATAGGAACACGGGAGGCCCCGGAAACTCCAGTGAGTTTCCGGGGCCTCCCGTCAGCGTCCGATCAGGCGGAGACGACGCTCTCCAGCGCCGAGTAGAACATGCCGAGCCCGTCGTCGCTCGGGCCGGTGAGCGGCTCCGTCGCGTGCTCGGGGTGCGGCATCAGACCGACGACCCGACCGTTCGCGGACGCGACGCCCGCGATGCCCCGCTGCGAACCGTTCGGGTTGTCGCCCGAGTAGCGGAACACCACGCGACCCTCCCCCTCGAGCTCGTCGAGCACCCGCTCAGACGCCTGGTAGCGGCCCTCACCCGACTTGAGCGGGATCAGGATCTCGGCGCCGGACTCGTAGCGGCTGGTCCACGCGGTGGAGGTGGCCTCCACCTTGAGCCACTGGTCGCGGCAGATGAAGTGCAGACCCTGGTTGCGGGTCAGCGCGCCGGGCAGCAGGCCCGCCTCGCAGAGCACCTGGAAGCCGTTGCAGATACCGAGGACCGGCATCCCGCCCTTCGCGGCATCGACGACCTTGCCCATCACCGGGGCGAAACGCGCGATCGCGCCGCAGCGCAGGTAGTCGCCGTACGAGAAGCCGCCGGGGACGATGACCGCGTCGACGCCCTTGAGGTCGGCGTCGCCGTGCCACAGGCTGACGGCCTCGCCGCCGGCGAGGGTCACGGCGCGGGCGGCGTCGACGTCGTCGAGGGTGCCGGGGAAGGTGATGACTCCGACGCGGGCGCTCATGCCTCGACGTCGATTCGCCGCACGACCCAGTCCTCGATCACGGTGTTGGCCAGCAGACCTTCGGCGATCTTCTCCAGCTCGGCGTCCTCGACGCTGCCGTCGATCTCCAACTCGAACCGCTTCCCCTGGCGGACATCGGACACGCCGGCGAAGCCGAGCCGGGACAGCGCCCCGACGATGGCCTGCCCCTGCGGGTCGAGGATCTCGGCCTTGGGCATGACTTCGACAACGACACGGGCCACGTGCTGCTCCTCGCTTGGTGCTGCGGTTGTGCCCGGGAGAATCACGCCGGGCAACTGGCAGTTTACCGGTCCGCCCCGCTGGCTCGCGCACACGGTCGCGGGTGCCCCGCCGCGGTGTGAACCAGCGCATACTCGGGGGCATGCGGCTCACCCACTTCGGCCACTCCTGCCTGCTCGTCGAGCACCTCGGCGCGACGATCCTGTTCGATCCCGGCACCTTCTCGCACGGCTTCGAGGGGATCACCGGCCTGGACGCGATCGCGATCACCCACCAGCATCCCGATCACGCCGACACGGCCCGGCTGCCCGCGCTGGTCGAGGCCAATCCGGGCGCCGCCCTGTTCGCGGACCCGCAGACCGCCGCGCAGTTCGGCGACCGGTGGACCCCGGTGCGCCCGGGTGACGCGTTCGACGTCGGCCGGGTGCACCTGCGGGGAACCGGCGGCAGGCACGCGGTGATCCACCCGGACCTGGCGGTGATCGATAACACCGCGTTCCTGCTCGGCGACGACGACAACCCGGCCCGGCTGCTACACCCCGGCGACTCGCTGTACATCCCGCACGAGCGGGTCGACGTGCTCGCGCTCCCCGCCGCCGCGCCGTGGCTGAAGATCGCCGAGGCGATCGACTACCTGCGCGCCGTCGCGCCGCGGGTCGCGGTGCCGATCCACCAGGCGATCCTCGCGAACGAGGCGACCGGGATCTTCTACGGCCGCTACACCGACATGGCCCCGGACGGCACCGAGTTCCGGGTGCTGCCCGGGGAATCGGGGACCGAGCTGTCCTGAGCGGGATTCACACCCACTGCACGAGTTGCCAGATCAGGCCGTTGGGGTCCGCGAACTGGCAGTAGCGCTCACCCCACGGCTCGGTCTCGGGTTCGGTGACGACGACGGCGCCCGCGGCGGCGATGCGGGCGAACTCGGCGTCGATGTCGTCGACGACGAACACGATCAGCAGGCCCTGCCCCGCCGGTCCGGCGATAGACGCCGGCGTGAAGGTGCCGAGTCCGGTGCGCAGGAAGATCACATTGACGCCCGCGTCCGGGTGGGCGAGGGAGATGAAGCCGTCGTCGGCCATGGCCTCGGTGAAACCGAAATGGGTGGCGGCGAACTCCGCGGACGCGGCGGGGTCCGCGACGTTCAGGGACAGGGCGGTACCGGTGATCTTCATTCGACCTCCATCGAGACGGGAAACCTTATGCAATGTATAAAGTACGTGTCGCGGCGAAGTATTCCCACCCGTGGAGGTGTCCGATGGCGCGCGATCTGATCGACCTGCTGTGGCGCGAGCACCCCGCCGCCCCGACCGGCGGCAGCCGCGGCCCACGCTCGAAGGTCACGACCTCGCAGGCCGTCGACGCCGCGATCACCCTCGCCGACGCCGAGGGAATCGACGCCGTGACGGTGCGCCGCCTCGCCGCCGACCTGGGCATCTCGTCGATGGCCCTCTATACCCACGTCGGGTCCCGCGACGACCTGCTCGTGCTCATGGTCGACACCGTCCGGGCAGGCTGGACGCCCGCGCCGTACCCGGCGGGCACCGGCCGCGACCGGATCCGCCAGCTCGCCGACCAGGAACTCGCGCTCCACACCCGGCACCCGTGGCTGCTCGACGTCACCGACGAACGCGCCTCCTTCGGCCCGGGCACGATCGCGAAGTACGACCACGACCTGCACGCCTTCGACGGCATGGGCCTCGGCGACGTCGCCCGCGACGCCGCCCTCACCTTCGTCACCGACTTCGTCCGGTCCGCCGCCCGATCCCGGCGGCCCGACCCGCACGCCGCGGACATGAGAGAGGTGTGGGTGCGGTGGCACACGACGCTGGGCACCTACCTCGGCGACGCGCATCCGCTCGCCCGGCGGGTCGGCGCCGCAGCGGGCGAGGCCATGAACAGCTCCTACAGCGCCGAGTCCGCCTGGAAGTTCGGGCTTGAGCGGGTCCTCGACGCGCTGACCGGACCGACCCGCGAGTGACGCGCAGGGCCGGCCCTCACGCCACCTCGATGCCCCCGCGACGCGGACGCCAACGGTAGGCGTCCGGGCCCGCCCGATGGTGCAGCGCGAGGTCGACGGCGTCGAGGATCGCCTGCCGCGGACCGGGGTGCGCCAACTGCTTTGCGGTGACCGCGAGCCGGACGGTGCCGCCGCGGCGGGCGATCCGACCGGCCCGCAGGACCAGCGCCCGGCACCGCCACGGCTCACTGCCGAACCCGCCCCCGACGCCGAGCACCCTGGCCCGCACCGCGGTGCCGCGGTCGAGGTCGTCGATGCTCGACAGTCCCGCGAGCAGTCGAAAGCCTGCGCCGGGCAGCGCGGCGACCGCCCCCGGCGACGCCTGCCACCGCGGCGCAGCGAACGCCCGGGTCCGCAGCCCCGTCTCCTCCAGTACCCGATCCGCCGCGACCAGACGCAGCATCGCCTCGTGCTGCGGGAGGGCGGCGAACTCGGCGCGCCGCTTCTTGGTCGCGGCCTGGTCGTAGCCGTGCAGGACGATGGCGTCGCCCCGGTCCCTGCGGGCGCGCAACCAGTCCTGGGTCGGCTCGTCGCGCACCAGCCGATACTTGTCCTTCAGCCGCGGCGCCACCAACAGCGACAGACGGACACCGCGGGCGTCCATCGCACCCGCGAACCCGGCAACCAGCTCCCGGGTCTCGTCCCGGATTCCCGACACCGACACGATCAGCGTTGCGGTCATAACCCCCAGCGTGGCAGCCGAAGGTGAACGGGCCCTGACGCGCAGTGGTGCATCCGGGACCCGCCCGGCGTCAGCCGAGGCCGACCGTGTCCAGCACCCACGCGTACTCGAACGCCACCTCGCGCCACTTCTCGTACCGGCCGCTGACGCCGCCGTGCCCGGCACTCATCTCGGTCTTCAGCAGCAGCGGGGCGGCGCCGGTCTTGGTCGCACGCAGCTTCGCGACCCACTTGGCCGGCTCCACGTACAGCACCCGGGTGTCGTTGATGCTGGTGATCGCCAGGATCGCCGGGTAGTCGTGGGCACCGACATTCTCGTACGGACTGTACGAGCGCATGTAGTCGTAGACGTCCTTGTCCGCGAGGGGATTTCCCCACTCGTCCCATTCGATGACGGTCAGCGGCAGCGACGGGTCGAGGATCGAGGTGAGCGGGTCGACGAACGGCACGTTCGCCAGGATCCCGGCGAACAGCTCCGGCGCCAGGTTCGCGACCGCACCGACGAGCAGGCCGCCCGCGCTGCCCCCGTCGGCGATCATCCGATCCGTCGCGGTGCGCCCGGTATCGACGAGATGCCGTGCGCAGGACACGAAGTCGGTGAAGGTGTTCTTCTTCGACAGCATCTTGCCGTCCTCGTACCAGTGCCTGCCCATCTCGCCGCCGCCGCGTACGTGCGCGACCGCGAACACCATCCCGCGGTCGAGCAGGGACAGCCGCGCCACCGAAAACCCGGGGTCGATGCTGGACTCGTACGAGCCGTATCCGTACAGCAGCAGCGGCGCCGGGTCGGCGCTGGCGCCGCGACGACGCACGATCGAGATCGGGATCCGGGTCCCATCCGCGGCGGTCGCCCAGTCCCGGTGCTGCTCGTAGTCGGTGGGATCGTAGCCGCCGAGGACCGGCTGTTCCTTGCGCAGCAACAGGGCCCCGGACGCGATCTCGAGGTCGTACACGCGGCTCGGCGTGATGAACGAGGTGTACCCAAGCCGCAGCAGCGGGCTCTCCCACTCCGGGGTGGAGCCCGCACCGACCGAGTACAGCTCCTCGCCGAACTCCAGTTCGCGCAGCTCGCCGTAGCCCGCCCCGGTCAGCGGCCACACCGCGAGCCGGGTCAACGCCTCCCGCCGGTAGGTGACCACCAGATGACCCGCGAACGCGTCGACGTCCTCGAGCCGAACGTCGGCGCGGTGCTCGATCAGCGTCCGCTGCTCACTCGGGTCGGCGACCGGGGCGTCGACGAGGGTGAAGTTCTCCGCCTTCACCCCGTCCACGGCACCGTTGTGCAGGATCAGGAAGCGGTCCTCGCCGCCGACGACGGCGTGGTCGACGGCGTACTCGACGCCCTCCTCCCGGGGCAGGACGACGGTGAACTCGCCCTCCGGGTCCGCCGAGTCGAGGTACCAGATCTCGGAGGTGATCTTCGACCCGATCCAGATCGTCAGGTACTTCTCGCTGCGGGTGGATCCGAAGCCGACCCAGTAGCGTTCGTCGGGCTCGTGGAAGACCCGCACGTCCGCGGACCGCGGGGTGCCCAATTCGTGCCGCCAGACGGTGTCCGGGCGCCACGCCTCGTCGACGGTCAGGTAGAAAACGTGCCGGTTGTCCAGCGACCAGGTGGCGCCCGGCGCCGTGCCTGCGATCTCGTCGGCGAGCAGGTCGCCGCTGTCGAGGTTCTTGAACCGCAGCAGGTAGCGCTCGTCGCCCGCGGTGTCAACGGAGTACGCGAGCAGGCTGCCGTCGAGGGTCACCGACAGCGCGCCGAGCGCGAAGAAGTCGTGCCCCTCTGCGAGCTCGTTGCCGTCGAGCAACACCTGCTCGCCGGGGATCTCGGCGTCGGTGGTCAGCACCGGCGGGGTCCAGTCGTCGGCGGACGCGATCGGGCAGCGGCAGTGCACCCCGTACTGCTTGCCCTCGAACGAGCGCGAGTAGTACCACCACTGCCCCATCCGGGACGGCACCGAGAGGTCGGTCTCCTGGGTGCGGGACTTGATCTCGCCGAAGATCGCCTCCCGCAGCGGCCCCAGGTGCTCGGTCCGCGCGTCCGTGTGGGCGTTCTCCGCCTCGAGATACGCGACGACCTCCGGGTCGCTCTTGTCCCGCAGCCACTCGTAGTCGTCGACGAACGTGTCGCCGTGATGGGTGCGCGGCTGGGGGACCTTCTTCGCGACCGGGGGTCCGGCATCAGGCGAGCTCATGCCCGTCAGCCTATGTCGTCACCCGATCCAGTCGGCGAAGGACAGCCCGGAGATCCGCTCGTAGGCCTCGATGTAGCGGGCGCGGGTGGCGTCGACGATCTCCTGCGGCAGCGGCGGCGGCGGAGTGTCCGAGGCCCGGTCCCAGCCGGACTCGGGACCGGTCAGCCAGTTGCGGACGAACTGCTTGTCGAAGCTGGGCTGCACCCGTCCCGCCTCGTAGCCGTCGGCGGGCCAGTACCGCGACGAGTCGGGGGTGAGCACCTCGTCGGCGAGCACCAGGTTGCCGTCGGCGTCGATCCCGAACTCGAACTTGGTGTCCGCGAGGATGATTCCGCGCTCAGACGCGAAAATCGCGGCGCGCGTATAGATGTCGAGGGTGTCCTCGCGCAGTTTGAAGGCGAGGTTCTGGCCGAGCTGGTCGACGACGGTCGCGAAGTCGACGTTCTCGTCGTGGTCGCCGAGCGCGGCCTTGGTCGCCGGGGTGAAGATCGGTTCCGGCAGCTGCGACGCCTCGACCAGGCCCTCCGGCAGCTGCACACCGCACACCGCGCCGGTGCTCTGATAGTCGGCCAGCCCCGACCCGGTGAGGTAGCCGCGCGCAACACACTCGACGGGCACCATGTTCAGCTTCTTCACCACCAGGGCTCGGCCGAGCACCTCGGCGGGGATCCGCTCGTCGTCCGGCGGGCCCGCCAGGTGGTTCTGGGCGGTCAGCCGGGTGAAGAAGAACACGCTCATCGCGGTCAGCACCCGCCCCTTGTCCGGGATCGGGGTGCTGAGGATGTGGTCGTAGGCCGAGATCCGGTCGCTCGCGACGAGCAGCAGGTGCTCGTCGTCGATGGTGTAGAGGTCGCGGACCTTGCCGCCGGCCAGGTGGGCGTAGTCGGAAAGTGTGGGGCGCACGAACCAACCCTATCTGCCCGCCCCGCCGACCGACTGAACGGAAGCGTTCAGTCGATCACATCGAACGAATGCGCCGTTCGCTCGGCGCGGGTGTACAGCACCGACCCGGACAAGGCAGACATCCGGTCGTCTATCCTTCCTCCCGGTGTCACGGTGAACGGGAAGTCCGGTACGAATCCGGCGCGGTACTCGCCACTGTGGGCAGGTTGGTCGACCACCCGGGGCTCGCCCCAGCCACTGGATGCGCACATCCGGGAAGGCGTGGTCGGCGGTCACCCTGCCGAGCCAGGAGACCGGCCGCGACACCTGCCTGCACGTTTTCCACGAGTCATGGAAGGCGGGTCACCTTGCGTACCCCCGTTTCACCCCGCGCCATCGCCGCCGTCGCCGCCACCGCAGCGGCCACGCTCCTCCTCTCCGCGTGCGCCGGGTCGGACCCGGCCCCGGACACCGCCGCGATCGCCCTGCAGAACTGCGGACGCACCGTCACCCTCGACGGCCCGGCCGAACGCGGCGTCACCCTCAACCAGGGGGCCACCGAGACGGCGCTGTCGATCGGCGCGCAGGACGCCCTGGTCGGCACCGCATACCTCGACGACACCATCGCCCCGCGGTGGCAGGCCGCATACGCGCAGGTGCCGCCGCTGAACGAGAAGGACTACCCGAGCCGCGAGGCGCTGCTCGAGACGAAACCGGATCTGGTGCTGGCGTCGTATGCGACCGCGTTCGACGACAAGGCCGTCGGCTCGCAGGACTCGTTCGACGACCTCGGCATCGGCACCTACGTCTCGCCGTTCGGCTGCCCGGACCGCGGGGCGCGCCCGCCGGTCGCGTGGGATTCCATCGGCACCGAGATCAGCGACTACGGCACCCTGTTCGGCCACGAATCCGAGGCGGCGGCGGTGGTCGCGCAGATGCGCGAGACGGTCGCGGGCATCGAGGCAGCCGCACCGGCGGAGGGCAAGAGCATCTTCTGGTACGACAGCAACACCGACATCCCGTACGTCGGCGGCAATGCGGGCGGCCCGCAGCTGATCATCGATGCGGTCGGCGGCACCAACATCTTCGCCGGGGTCGACGGGGCCTGGGCCGACGGCAGCTGGGAGACGGTGCTGGCCGCGGACCCCGACGTCATCGTCCTGGCCGACGCGTCGTGGGACACCGCCGAGGAGAAAAAGGCGTACCTGCGCGCCGATCCGGCGCTGCGGGACCTGACCGCGGTGCGCGGCGATGCGTTCGTCGTCGTCCCGTTCTCGGCGAGCACCCCCGGACCGCGACTGATCGAGGGCGCGACGCTGGTCGCCGAGCAACTGGGCGGCGGCCCGGCATGAGCGCGGCAACCCGGGTGCCCACCCGGGTCCGGTCGACGACCGCAGCGGGCTGGGCGCTGGCGTTGGCCGCGCTGCTCGCGGTGAGCTGCGCGGCGGGGGTGACGATTGGGGCTGCTGACCTGTCGATCGGCACCGTCGTCGAGGCCGTCGCGGGGCGGCTCGGGCTCGGTCCCGGCACCGACCTGCTGACCACGCACATCGTCGTCGACCTGCGGCTGCCCCGGGTGCTCGCGGCGGCGCTGGTCGGGGCCGGGCTTGCGCTGTGCGGGGCGGTGCTGCAGTCGCTGACCGGCAACCCGCTCGCCGACCCCTACCTGCTCGGCATGTCCGGCGGCGCCTCGCTCGGCGCGGTGCTCGCCCTGACCGCCGGGGTCGGGACGGCCGGCGTCCTCGGCGTCGGGTCGGTGGCGGCGGCGGCGTTCGTCGCGTCGCTCGGGTGCCTGCTGCTGGTGTTCCTCATCTCGACGTCCCGGTCGGGTGCCCTGCTGCCGGGACGGCTGGTGCTGGCGGGCATCGCGGTCGGGCAGTTCGCGGCGGCGGTGACGTCGGCGCTGGTGCTGCTCGGGGACCGGGACGCCGCCCATCGGGTGTTGCAGTGGACGCTCGGGTCGGTCGCGGGGGTGCGGTGGTCGGGGCTGGTGGCGATCGCCGCGGTCGTGACGGTCACCGCCGTCGTGATGCTCGGGCACGCCCGGGTGCTGGACTCGTTCGCATTCGGCGAGCGCGCCGCCGCGAGCCTGGGCACCGACGTCGACCGCTCCCGCTGGGTGCTGTACGGGGTGGCGTCGCTGTGCACCGCCGCCCTCGTCGCGCAGGCCGGGGTGATCGGCTTCGTCGGGCTCGTCGTCCCGCACGCCGCCCGGATGCTCGCCGGACCGCTGCACGCCCGACTGCTGCCCGTCGTCGCACTCGTCGGCGCGGTGCTGCTGGTGTGGGCGGATGTCGCGGCCCGCACGATCCTGCCGGGGCGGGAACTGCCGATCAGCATCGTCACCGCGGTGGTCGGCGTCCCGGTCTTCGTCCTGCTGCTGCGCAGGCGGGGGGCCCGCGGATGAGCCACCACTCCCCCGAGGTCCGCGTCGAGGACCTCACCTGGTCGGTGGACGGCGCAACGATCCTCGACCGGGTCAGCTGCCGGGCGCCGTCCCGGCGGGTGACCGGGCTGATCGGCCCCAACGGCTCCGGCAAGACGTCGCTGCTGTCGGCGATGGCGCGGCTCGTGCGCCCCGACCGCGGACGAGTGCTGCTCGGCGACGACCCCGCAACCGCGATCGCCCGTCGGGAGTTCGCGCGCACCGTCGCGCTGGTGGAGCAGCATTCGGCGACCGACCTGGACCTGACCGTGGAGCAGATCGTCGAGCTCGGCACCATTCCGCACCGCGGCGGCTGGGCCCGCCCCGCAGGCCTCGGCAACGGCGACCTCGTCGCCGACGGCCTCGCGGCGGCCGGGATCGGCCACCTGCGACACCGGGTGTGGCGGAACCTGTCCGGCGGCGAGCGGCAGAAGACGCAGCTGGCGCGGGCGTTCGCGCAGCGGCCGTGCGTGCTGCTGCTGGACGAGCCGACGAACCACCTCGACGTGTCCGCATCACTGGAGTTGCTGGACCTGATCCGGGCGCGGGGGCTGACGACGGTCGCGGCGATGCACGACCTGAACCTGGCGGCGATGTACTGCGATCACCTGGTGGTGCTGCACGACGGCCGGGTGATCACCGAGGGGCCCACCGAAACCGTCCTCACCGCGGACCTGCTGGCCGACGTGTACGGCCTCGACGCGCTCGTGCAGCCGCATCCCCGCACCGGGCGCCCGATGGTGGTGCTGTGCGGCACGCGCGGCGCGGACATCGAAAGGGCAACACCATGAACGATTTTCGACGCTGGGTGATTGTCACCGCCCCGACGGACCGCGGCGACGACCCCCGCGACCAGGTGCTCGGCGCGCTCGGCGTGCTGCGCGGCAGGCACCCCGGCACCGAGTTCCGGACCGCGGTCCTCGGCGGCACTGGGACGACCGTGACGGCCGCGCTGGACGAGGCCGCGGGCGCGGGCGCGTCCGAGGTGGTCGTGGTGAGCGCGCAGACCGTGCTCGACCGGAAGATGGACGCGTGGTTCCGCCGGGTGATCGGGCACTGGCTGCGCGGGCGCGGGGACGCCAGCACCCCGGATGTGCGGATCGCGGCACCGCTCACCGACACCGCCACCTACCCGGATCTGCTGGAGGCGGCGATCACCGGACCGACCGCCCCGGCCCGCACCACCACCGCACCGCTCACCTCCCCCGCGTGGGACGAGGTGCCCGGCTTCACCAGGCACGTGCTGGTGTGCCGGGGACCGCGGTGTTCGGCGCGCGGCGGCGCCGAGACCGGACGGGCCGTCGACGACGCCGTCACCGCTCGGGGCCTCGGCGACGACGACGTCCTGATCACGTTGACCGGCTGCATGTTTCCGTGCTCGCAGGCGCCGGTGGTCGCGGTGTACCCGGACGACGTCTGGTATTCCGCGCTGACGGCGGACCGCGTCGACCGGTTCGTCGACGAACACCTGATCGCGGGCCGACCGGTCACCGCGTGGGCGGGGCAGCGCCGGGCGCGCAGGGACCCGGCCGACCCCGAGCTGGCAGGCTGACCGGATGGGATCCCCGCGGGTGCGCATCACGTACTGCACGCAGTGTCAGTGGCTGCTGCGGGCGGCGTGGCTGGCGCAGGAACTGCTGACCACGTTCGGCGCCGACCTCGGCGAGGTCGCCCTCGTCCCCGGCACCGGCGGGGTGTTCGTCGTCGACGTCGACGGCACCCCCGTGTGGGATCGGTCCCGCGACGGCGGGTTCCCGGAGGCGAAGGTGCTCAAGCAGCGGGTCCGTGACGTCGTCGCCCCCGGCCGGGACCTGGGCCACGCGGACCGGCCGGTGGACCCGCGCAGCGGCAGGCCAGCAACCGGCCTGTCCTAACCGGCGGTGGCCGCGGCGTCGGTGGCCTCCCGCGCCCAGCGCGGCAGGATGAAGATGCCCTCGGCCTCGACGGTCACCCCGTCCGCGTCGGCGATGTGCCCCTTCACGAACGCCTTGACCCCCTCGATCCGGTCGAACCGTGCCTCGGCGCGGAGCCTGCCGAGCGGGGTGGGACGCCGGTAGCGCAGGGTGAGCGTCCCGGTCATGCCGGGGCTGCCCGCAGCGACCGCGGTGTCCCCGAGGAGCTGGTCGAGGATCAGCGCCGACACCCCGCCGTGGGTGAGTCCGGCCGGGCCCTCGTACTGCGGTCCGAGGTGGAATTCGGCCCAGCCGAGCCCGTCCGCGTCGTGCTGGATGTCGAGGGGCGGCGCGACCGCGTTGCGCAGCCCGTCGGCGGCGTTGCCCCAGGCCCGCTTCCGCCCGGAGGCGCCCCAGCGGACCCCATATGGCCCGGGGATCGCCTTGGCCCGCAGCAGCGCGGTGGCCTCCTCGACGAGTTCCCTGGCGCGCCGGATCTCCGGGTCGTCGACCTCGGTCTGCAGGGTGGCCGCGATCAGCGCCCGGACGCTGTCGGTCAACGGACCGTAGCGGTCGGCCTGCTGCTGGATCTCCTCGTCGGACAGCCCGTCGTTGACGTAGAGAAGCTGCTGGTCGGGAATCTGCTCGGTCACGTCGCCTCACTCCGGATCTTCACGAAACACGCGATGTGCATGCTACATATCAGCCGGTGCCGAGCCGTCGCCGGATCGTGCCTGCCAGGTAATCCAGGTCGTCGCGGCGCGGGGTCGTCGGCCTGCCCCGCAGCCCGAACCCGTCGCCAGCGCCCCGCGGGATGACGTGCAGGTGGACGTGGAACACCTCCTGGCCCGCCGCGACCCCGTCGGCGAGGAACAGGTTGACCCCGTCCGCGCGGGGGCCGTCCTCGGGTTCGCCGGGGACCCCGCGACCGCCCGCCCGCAGCGCCGTCGCGATCCGCTGCCCGACCGCGAACACCCGCCGCCCGTCCTCCGGGTCGAGCTCGGCAAGCCCCGACGCGTGCACCCTCGGGACCACGAGCAGATGTCCCGGCGTGAACGGGCGGATGTCCATGAACGCGAGCGTGTGCTCGTCCTCGTGGACGATGCTCGCCTCGGCGGTGCGGGCGACGATGGCGCAGAAGACGCAGGGCATGCCCGCCACCGTAGGCACGCCGCGCCCGGGCGTGGCGTGCGGGTCCCGGCGTCCGCTACCCGGCGGGGACGAGCTCGGCCGCTGGCCTGCCGCCGCGCTCGAGCAGCGCCGCATACCGGCCGCCGCGGGCGACCAGCTCGTCGTGGTCGCCGCGTTCGGCGACACGGCCGTGGTCGAGGACCACGATCTGGTCGGCGCCCTCGATCGTGGACAGCCGGTGCGCGATGGTGATCGTGGTGCGCCCCCGGCTGACGGCGTCGATGGCGCGCTGCACGGCGGCCTCGGTCTCGTTGTCGAGGGCGCTGGTCGCCTCGTCGAGGACCAGGATCCGCGGGTCCCGCAGCAGCGTGCGGGCGATCGCGAGGCGCTGCTGCTCGCCGCCGGAGAACCGGTGGCCGCGGGCCCCGACCAGGGTGTCGTAGCCGTCGGGCAACGAGACGATCAGCTCGTGCACCTGGGCGGCGCGGGCGGCGTCCTCGATCTGCGCGTCGGTGGCGGCGGGGCTGGCGTGCCGCAGGTTGTCGCGGATGCTGGCGTGCAGGAGGTAGGTCTCCTGGGAGACGACACCGACCAGGTCGGACAGCTCGGCGAGGGTGATGTCGCGCAGGTCGACGCCGTCGATGCTGACCCGGCCCGAGGTCGGGTCGTGCAGCCGGGCGATCATCGACGCGAGCGTGGTCTTGCCGGACCCGGTCTCGCCGACCAGGGCGAGCGAGCTGCCCGCCGGTGTGGTGAGGGTGACGCGGCCGACGGCGTCGCGGTCGGCGCCCGGGTAACGGAAGGTGACGTCCTCGAAGCGGACGGTGCCCGCGACCGCGCCGCGGGGCATCGGGACGGGACGCTCCGGGTCGTCGATCTCGACGGGCAGGTCCAGGTATTCGAAGATGCGGCTGAACAGGGCCAGCGAGCTGGTCACCGAGACCCCGACGTCGAGCAGGCTCATCAGCGGCCGGAACAGGGCACCCTGCAGGCCGGTGAACGCGACCAGGGTGCCGATCGACATGCCACCGGACGTCGCGGGCAGGCCCGCGACCAGGTAGAGCAGCGCCGGGATCGCCGCGAAGACGATGTTCATCGTGGCCATCCGCCAGCGGCCGGACAGCTGCGCCCGGACCTCGAGGTCGGACAGGTGTGCGGAGGTGTCCGCGAACCGCTGCGACATCGCGGGCCCGTTGCCGAGGGTCTTGCCGAGCTGGATGCCGCTGATCGACAGCGACTCCTCGATCTGGGTCTGCAGGTCGGCGAGGGTGCGTTGGCGCTGCGCGGTGATCTCCCGTCGCATCCGCGCGACCCGGCGGGTGAGCCAGATCGCGGGCGGCAGCACGATCAGCGACAGCAGGGACAGCCGCCAGCTGAGCACGGCCATCGCGACCGCGGTGCCGACGACGGTGGTGACGTTCGACGCGATGGACGTGGCGGTGGAGGTGACGACCGTCTGCATGCCGCCGATGTCGTTGGTGAGGCGGGACTGGATCTCGCCGCCGCGGGTGCGGGTGAAGAAGCCGAGCGACTGCCGCTGCAGGTGGGTGAACACGCTGGTGCGCAGGCCGTGCATGATGCGCTGGCCGACGGTGGTGGAAATCCAGGTCTGGACGACGCCGAGGACGGAGCCGGCGACGGTCACGGCGAGCATCGCGATCACCGCCCACACCAGCAGCGGCACGTCCTGCTGCGGGATGGCGCGGTCGATGACGGCGCGGACGAGGAACGGGTTGGCGAGCGTGATCACCGAGGACGCCACGATCAACGCGACGACGACGGCGATCTGGGTGCGGTAGGGGGCGAACAGTGCGCCGATCCGGCGCAGACTCACCGGCTGCTCGGCCAGTTGGGCGCGATCGGCGGGATCGATTTTCGTCGGGCGTCCCGGTCCGGGTCCGCCGAAGTGGGGGCCTGTCATGTGACCACCCCTCTCGAAAGTGTCGGGGTAAGACATACTGAGGTTGCCTCACCATGAGGTAACCGTCAAGCAGCTGTAGGGTGAATCACCATGACCACCGACCGTCCCGACACGCTCCGGGATCTCGTGATGTCGACCGCACGGGGGCTGCGCGGGCGCTGGCTGGACTCGCTCGAACCGTGGCAGCTGACGCCGCACGAATACCGGGCGCTGCACGTCATCGGGCGCGGCGAACCACGGCTCGGCGACGTCGCGAAGTCGCTGCGCATCGCACCCCGCTCGGCGACCGAGGTGGTCGACCGGCTCCAGGACCGCGGGCTGGTCGAGCGGGTCCCGGACGCGGCGGACCGTCGAGCGATCTGCGTCCGACTCACCCCGTCCGGCCTGCGCACCGTCGCCGACCTGCGGCGGACCCGCGACGCCGACGCCGACGACTACTTCGCCGCCCTCGACGACCACGACCGCGCCGAGCTGCGCCGGATCCTGGAGCGCCTGCGGCGCCCGTGAGTCCTTTTGGCCCACCTAGGGGCCAAAAGGACTCACGGGCGGCGGAGCCGCCTAGAGGATCGGGGCCGGCGCATAGCCCGCCGCGTCGGGGTACTGCTCGACGAGCAGCTCGACCCGCCGCACCACGGCCGCGACCTGCGCCTCGGCGGCACCGATGAACGCCGACTTGTCGGCGAGGGCCGCGTCGAGAGCCGCCCGGTCGAGCGGCAGCCGATCGTCCGCCGCGAGCCGATCCAGCAGGTCCGGCTCCTTGCCCTGCTCCCGCATCGCCAACGCGACCGCGACCGCGTGCTCCTTGATCGCCTCGTGCGCCGTCTCCCGCCCGACGCCGGCGCGGACCGCGGCCATCAGCACCTTGGTGGTCGCCAGGAACGGCAGGTAGCGGGTGAGCTCCTTCTCGATCACCGCCGGGTAGGCGCCGAACTCGTCGAGCACGGTCAGGAACGTCTCGATCTGGCCGTCGATCGCGAAGAACGCGTCCGGCAGCGCGACACGGCGGACCACCGAACAAAACACGTCGCCCTCGTTCCACTGCGCGCCTGCCAGCTCCGCGGCCATCGACGCGTAGCCGCGCAGCACCACCTGCAGACCGTTGACCCGCTCGCAGGAGCGAGTGTTCATCTTGTGCGGCATCGCCGACGAACCGACCTGACCGGGCTGGAAGCCCTCGGTGACCAGCTCGTGCCCGGCCATCAGCCGGATGGTGTGCGCGAACGACGACGGCCCGGCGCCGACCTGGACGAGCGCGGACAGCACGTCGTGGTCGAGCGACCGCGGGTACACCTGCCCGACGCTGGTCAGCACGTGCGCGAAGCCGAGATGCTCGGCGACCTTCGCCTCCAGTGCATCGAGCTTCTCCGCGTCCCCGCCGAGCAGGTCGAGCATGTCCTGGGCGGTGCCCATCGGACCCTTGATGCCGCGCAGCGGGTAGCGGTCGATCAGGTCCCGCAGCCGGGTCAGGGCGACGAGCAGTTCGTCGGCGGCCGAGGCGAACCGCTTGCCGAGGGTGGTGGCCTGCGCGGCGACATTGTGGCTGCGCCCGGCCATCACCAGGGACGCGTACTCGGCGGCCTTCTCCCCCAGCCGCGCCGCGACCGCGACGCCGTGCGCGTGGACGTGCTCGAGTGAGCGCAGCACCTGCAGCTGCTCGACGTTTTCGGTGAGGTCACGGCTGGTCATGCCCTTGTGCACGTGCTCGTGGCCGGCGAGGGCGTTGAACTCCTCGATCCGGGCCTTCACGTCGTGCCGGGTGACGCGCTCCCGCGCGGCGATCGAGTCCAGGTCGACGGTGTCGATGACCCGCTCGTAGTCGGCGACCGCCGCCGCGGGCACCTCGATCCCGAGCTCGGCCTGCGCCCGCAGGACCGCGAGCCACAGCTGACGCTCGAGGACGATCTTGTGTTCGGGCGACCACAGCGCCTTCAGGTCGGGGCTGGCGTAGCGGGTGGCAAGGACGTTCGGGATGCGGCTCACGGACACCCAGTTTACGGCCACACCCCCGTGGCCGGGTCCACGGCCACACCCGGCCCGGCTAGGCGGGCACGGGCGGGGCGACGATGTCGATCACCTGCGTCAACATCTCGCGGGCGACCGCCTTCGGGTCCGGGTCACCTTCGCTCAGCGCACCGACGACCGCACCGTCGACGACATACACCAGCCGACGCAGACCGTCCGCCTGCACATCCCTCCCGGACCGGTGCAGCACCAGGATGATCAGCGCGTCGAGTTCGGACCGCAGGCGCCGCTGCACCTCCCGCAGCTCCGGGTGCCTGGCGAAGGCGACGAACCGCTCGTACCGGTTGACGAGCTGGTCGTGGCTGGTCGGCCCCTCGAAGACGCCGACGAGCATGTCGACGATCAACTCGACCGTCGCCGCATCGCCGCGGCTGCACTGCGACACGTCGTCGATCCGCGCGCGCATCACCGCCAGCTCGCGGGTGCCGCACCGCTCGACGGCGGCGGCGGTGAGGTCACTGAGCGAGGCGAAGTAGTACGTGGTGGACGCCAACGGCACCCCCGCCCGCGCCGCGACCGCCCGGTGCCGGACGGCGTCGAAACCGCCCTCGACGAGAAGGTCGGCCGCCGCGTCGACGAGGGCCAGTCGTCGCTTCTCGCCCTTGGGGGTCGCCGCTGCGGTCATCGGATCATCTTCGCAGCGGTCACGAACGGCGGTGCGGAAATGATGAATTCGCATTCACCCCGCCCGCCGGGTGAGCGTCAGCGCCGCAGTGCCCGGTGAGCGTCAGCGCCGCAGTGCCGCACTGCGTTCGAGCCGGGCGAGCGCCTCCGTCATGTCGTCGGTCGCGCCTGCGAACGACATCCGCAGCGTCCGGTCGCCGTGGACGGTGTCGAAGTCGACGCCAGGCGCGACCGCAACCCCGGTCTCCCGCAACAGGTCCGCACACCAGGCCGTCGAGTCGTCGGTCAGGTGCCCGATCCCCGCATACACGTAGAACGCGCCGTCCGCCGGGGCGAGATCGGTGATGCCGAGGCGCGGAAGTTCGGCGAGCAGCAGGTCGCGGTTGACCGCGTACCGACGCACGTGCCCGTCCAGTTCGGCCAGCGCCTCGTCGGTGAATGCCGCCACCGCCGCGTACTGCGAGATCGCCGGGGGGCACACGGTCATGTTGGACGCGAGCCGCTGCAGGGGGCGCAGCATCGCGTCGGGCACCAGCGCCCAGCCGAGCCGCCACCCCGTCATCGAGAAGTACTTCGACACCGACCCGATGACGACGGACTCCCGCGAGGTTTCCCACGCGCTGGTCACGGCCACCGGCACCCCACCCGGCTCGGTCGAGGTGCCGAATTCGATGCCGTGGTAGATCTCGTCGGAGATCAGCAGCGTCCCGTGGTCCTCGCACCAGCGGGCCAGCGCGGCCAGCTCGGCCGGGTCGATGACGGTGCCGGTCGGGTTGGCCGGGCTGGCGACGATCAGTCCGGCGGGTGCGGTGTCCAGCGCGTCGAGCATCGCGACGGTCGGCTGGTAGCGGGTCTCCGGTCCGCAGTCGAGTTCAACGACCCGGCAGCCGAGCGCGGTGAGGGTGTTGCGGTAGGCGGGATAGCCGGGGCGCGCGACGACGACGGTGTCGCCCGCGTCGAACGCGGCGAGGAACAGCAGCGTGAACGCCCCGGAGGAGCCGGTGGTGACGACGACGTTGTCGGGGTCGACCGCGATCCCCGACCGTGCGGAGTGGTACCCGGCGATGGCCTCCCGCAGCGCGGCGATGCCGAGGGTCTCGGTGTATCCGAGCACGTGGGTGTCGATGGCCTCCCGCGCGGCCCGCAGGACGGGCGCCGGTGCGGGCGTTGACGGTTGACCCGCCGCGAGGGTCAGCACGTCGCCGTGGGTGCGGGCCCGCTCGGTGGCCGCCTTCCACACGTCCATCACGTGGAAGGTGGGGACCCGGGACCGCTGGGATTCTGCGTACACGTCCCGACGCTACCTGCCCGCCCCGCAATGCCCCGACGGGGTGTCCGGACACCGTTCACGGCCCATTGCCGCGTGCCCGAACACCCCGTCGACGGCGGATCAGCGCATGTCGGTGGCGATGATGTTCTCGATGTTGCGCTCGGCGAGCGCGGTGATCGTCACGAACGGGTTGACACCGGTGTTGCCCGGAACCAGCGCGCCGTCCATCACGTACAGGCCCTGGTAGCCGTGCAGGCGGCCGTGGTTGTCGGTGGCCTTGTTCAGCACGCAGCCGCCGAGCGGGTGGTACGTGAAGTGGTCGCCCCAGGTCTTGACCACACCGAACAGGTCGGTCCGGTAGATCGTGCCCTCCTTCTTGTTGATCTTGTCGAAGACCGCCTTGGTCATGTCGATCCCCTTCTGGTTCTGCGACTGCTGCCAGGTGAGGTCGACCTTGCCGGTGCCCGAGTTGTACACGAACCGGGCCCGCTCCGGGTTCTTCGTGATCGCCAGGTAGAGGCTGACGAACGTCTCCAGACCGGCCGGGAGCGGGGCGATCTCGGCGAAGATCGGTGCCGCGGAGTCGTTCCAGTTGTCGATGCCCATCGTCGGGATCGTGGCCTGCTTGCTGCCGGTGGCGTCCCACGCGTGGTTGGCGCGGCCGACCATGATGTTGCCGTTGTTGCCCCAGCCCTCGCCGACCTCCGAGGAGAGGTTCGGCAGGTGCCCCTGCGCCTTCATCGCGACGAGCAGCTTGCTGGTGCCGACGCTGCCCGCGGCGAAGAACACCTTGTCCGCGGTCACCGTCTTGGTGGCGACGACGTTGCCCTGCTCGTCGATCTGCTCCATCGTGACGTCGTAGCCGCCGCCTCCGGCGGGCGCGACCTTGGTGACCCGGTGCAGGGTGGTGATGGTCAGCTTGCCGGTGGCCGCCGCTTCGGCGAGGTAGGTCTTGTCGAGGGACTTCTTGCCCGCGTTGTTGCCGTAGATGACCTCACCGTTCAGCGCCGACGTCGTGACCTGACCGGCGGCCTCCTTCTTCATGTACTCCATGTCGTACACGTTCGGGACGAAGGTGGTCGAGAATCCGGACCGCTTGGCGGTCTTCCTGCCGACGCGGGCGAACTGGTACCACGGCGTGGTCTCGAACCACGCCTCGTCGATGTTGTTGACCCCCAGGCCCGCGTTCGCGCGCGGGAAGTAGGTGTTGTACATCTCGGTCGAGTCGACCGAGGGCAGGATCTCCTCGAACCAGGCGCGCTTCGGGGTGACGGCCATGCCGCCGTTGGCGAGCGATCCGCCGCCGACGCCGCGGCCCTGGTAGACCTTGATGCCGGAGAACTTCTCCGAATCGAGGATGCCGACGTACTTCTCGACGTTCTTGTTGATGCCGAAGCCCATGAAGTTGCTGACCGGCTGGTCGGTCGAGGTGGCCAGCCAGGTGGACCGCTTGTCGGGGTTCAGCATTCCGCTGAAGATCTTGCCGTCGGAGCCGGGGGTGTCCCAGGCGCGGCCCATCTCGACGACGTGTGCGTGGATGCCCGCCTTGGCCAGGCGCAGCGCGGTGACCGCACCGCCGTAGCCACTGCCGATGATCAGGGCGGGCACCCGGTCACCGCTGTTGAGTGCCCTCCGCGGCGCGGCGGCCGCGGAGACCCAGGAGGAGGACAGGGCAGCGGCTCCCACCGCGACACCCGATGCCGCCAGGAACCTTCGGCGGTTCAACCGGGAAGACGTGATGGCATTGCCACGGGTGGTCCGAAACTCGCTCAACGAAACCTCTTTCGGTCACAAGCAGATCTGGTCGGATTCGTTATACAGCCGTGACCCCTCCGGAACGACAGTTACCGGCGAGTAGTTCTTGTGCTTCGTGCGAATGATGCGCATGAGCTGAAAGCCGCCCCACGGCAGCCCCTTCCACGGTAGGGTGCTTGCCCCGCCGCCCCGGCAGGCAGCGGGCAGGCGACGACGCACCCCACGGCGGGCCGATCCCTCACTAGGGTCGGCAACGATTCGTCGCACCCGACCGGAAGGCCGCCATGCCCACCGCCGCCCGACGCGCCGCAACCGCGCTCGCCGCCGCCCTCGTGATCACCGCGGGCTCCGGTGCCGGATCCGCCGGAGCCGACCCCACCCCCGGTCCGGTCGTCGCGAGCGCCCCGGCAGGCCCGGCGGCGGCGGTCCCCGGCGCGGCGGAGGTCCGCAGGTTCACCTATCGGACCTCCGGGGCGGACGGACTGTCCGGCGGCCTGATATTCGAACCGGACGGCGTCCCGCCGCGGGGCGGTTGGCCGATCGTCGCGTGGGCGCACGGCACCGTCGGCATGGCCGATGGTGACGCCCCCTCCCGCACCGGCGTGAACCATCAGCTCTACCGCGACCTGTTCGGCGACTGGCTCCGCCGCGGGTTCCTCGTCGTCGCAACCGACTACGCGGGCCTCGGCACCCCCGGCGTCCACCCGTACCTGAATGCCGACGTCGCCGCCAGCAACGTCGTCGACTCGGTGCGGGCGGCGCGGCAGCTGTATCCCGCGGCGTCGTCCCGCTGGGCGGTGGCCGGCCAATCCCAGGGTGGGCATGCCGCGCTCGCGACCGCGACCCGCGCCGATGCCCTCGCGCCGGACCTGGACTTCCGTGGCACCTTCGCCAGCGGTGCACCGACCAACCTGGACCGGCTGGCGGGGCTCGCGGGCCCCGACTTCCCGGATGTGCGCCTCGACGGGCTCACCCTGTACCTGGCGTACACCGCCGCGGGCCTGCGGGAGTCCCGGCCCGATCTCGACCTGGACCGGTACCTCACCCCCGCGGGGCGCACGCTGGTCGACGCCGCCGACAGCACCCCGCTCGCCGACTTCAAGCCCCGCGCGAACGCGCTGCCGGTCGGCGACATGTTCGCGCTCCCGCTCGCGGGCACCCCCGTCCCGCAGGCCCTGACCGACTACCTCGGGGTGTCGGCGGCGGGCGTCGACCGGCCGGTGATGCTGGTGCAGGGACTCGACGACCAGGTGGTGCCGCCGCCGCTGACCCTGTGGTTCGCCGCCGAGCTCGCGCTCACCGGCGAACGACTCGAGCTGGCACTGCCGAGCGGCGGGCACGTCGGCGGTCTGGCCCAATCGATTCCGGCGGCGGGCGCCTTCCTTGAACGGATCCTCAGCTGACCGACCCACCGAGTGAACGGAAGCGTTCAGTCGATCAGACCTGAATCCACCGATGGAGATCGGCGGTACAACGTGTCATAGAAGGGCAGGTGCCCTCTGCGCTGGGAT
>NZ_JBHXNB010000010.1:8128-149500 GCF_042720095.1 Rhodococcus sp. NPDC058505 | reverse complement strand
GAGTTGTTCGGCGACCACCGACGCCTTGATCGCGCGCTGGCCGGGCAGCGACGCGTGCGACAGGTCGCAGCAGCCTGCCCCGCCGGGTCCGGAGATCGGGCAGAGCGGGTCGACGCGTTCCGGGGAGGGATCGACGATCTCGAGCGCGTCCGCGCGGCAGAACGACCCGCCGCGGTCCTCGGTGACCCGGGCCCGCACCAGTTCGCCGGGCAGCCCGTGCCGGACGAATACCACCCGCCCCTCGTGCCTCGCCACGCAAAACCCACCGTGCCCGGGGTTGCCGAGCCGAACCGCAAGCGTCCGGCCGAACCAACTCTCGCTCACTGCTTCCCCTTCTCGTCCGGGGCGTCGAACCCGCGCCGGGTGCCGCCGGGCACGGTGGGCACGGTGTAGCGCTTGACCCGTTCCGACGAGGTCAGCTGCCACGGAACGGACGTCACCATCACCCCGGGCTGGAACAGCAACCGGCTCTTGAGCCGCAGCGCGCTCTGGTTGTGCAGGATCTGCTCCCACCAGTGCCCGACCACGTACTCGGGGATGAACACGGTGACGACGTCCCGCGGCGAGTCGCGGCGCACCCGCCGCACATAGTCGAGCACCGGCTTGGTGATCTCCCGGTAGGGCGACTCGATCACCTTGAGCGGCACCGTGATGTCGCTCTTCTCCCACTCCCGGACCAGGGCCCGGGTGTCGGGTTCGTCGACGTTCACGGTGACCGCCTCGAGGGTGTCGGGGCGGGTCGCGCGGGCGTAGGCCAGTGCCCGCATCGTCGGCATGTGCATCTTGGACACCAGAACGATCGAGTGGGTGCGGCTGGGCAGCACCCCGTCCCACTCCTGATCCTCCAGCTCCGCGGCGACGCTGTCGTAGTGCCGCCGGATGGACTTCATCAGCACGAAGATCGCGACCATCGCGACGATCGCGATCCAGGCGCCCGCAGCGAACTTGGTGATCAGGACGATCACCAGGACCGCACCCGTCATCGCGAGGCCGATCGAGTTGATCACCCTGGACCGCTGCATGTGTCGCCGCTGCTCGGGATCGGACTCGGTCCGCAGGTGCCGCGTCCAGTGCCGGATCATGCCGGTCTGGCTGAGCACGAACGAGACGAACACGCCGACGATGTACAGCTGGATCAGCTTGGTGACCTCGGCACCGAACACCACGACGAAGGCGATCGCAGCGCCGGAGAGGAACAGGATGCCGTTGCTGAACGCGAGCCGGTCGCCACGGGTGTGCAGC
Organism: Rhodococcus sp. NPDC058505; assembly: GCF_042720095.1. Lineage (NCBI taxonomy): Bacteria > Bacillati > Actinomycetota > Actinomycetes > Mycobacteriales > Nocardiaceae > Rhodococcus > Rhodococcus sp. NPDC058505. The sequence goes on along the minus strand of NZ_JBHXNB010000010.1, from coordinate 148,258 downwards.
TGCCGCGGCAGATACCGGTCCTGGGCGAGAATCGACCCGAGGACCGGGAATCCGTTGAACGCGGTGTTGGCGGCGAGCACCAGGATCAGCGCGGTGACGATGGCGATGAAGAAGAATCCGATCGGGAAGCCGGAGAACACCGCCTCGGCGATCTGCGCGATCAGGGTCTTCTGGTGGTATCCCTCTGGGGCGCCGACCAGCTGGGTTGCCGGGTCGTGCGCGTACACGATGCCGATCTTCTGGGCGAGCACGATGATGCCCATCAACAGCACGATCGCGAACGTCCCGAGCAGCAGCAGGGTGGTGGCCGCGTTGCGGGACTTCGGCTTCCGGAACGCCGGGACACCGTTGCTGATCGCCTCCACACCGGTGAGCGCCGCGCACCCCGAGGAGAAGGCGCGGGCGATCAGGAAGGCGAACGCGATGCCGTACAGGTGCGAGTCCTCCGCGACCAGCTCGAAACCGGACGACTCGGCCTGGATCTCCTCGCCGAGCACGTAGGTGCGGAACAGCCCCCACCCGAGCATGCCGCACATGCCGACGATGAACGCATAGGTCGGGATCGCGAACGCGGTTCCGGACTCGCGAATACCGCGCAGGTTCACCGCGGTGAGCACAGCGATCGCGACGACCGCGAACAGCACCTTGTGCTCGGCGACGAACGGCACCGCCGAGCCGATGTTCGACGCCGCGGACGAGATGGACACCGCGACCGTGAGCACGTAGTCGACCATCAGCGCGCTGCCGACGGTCAGCCCGGCGTTCGGGCCGAGGTTGACGGTCGCGACCTCATAGTCGCCGCCACCCGACGGGTAGGCGTGCACGTTCTGCCGGTAGCTCGCGACGACCACCGCCATGACGGCGCAGACCGCGAGCCCGACCCACGGCGTGTACGCGTAGGCGGCGATCCCGGCGACGGACAGCACCAGGAAGATCTCCTCCGGCGCGTACGCGACCGAGGACATCGCGTCGGACGCGAAGACCGGCAGCGCGATCCGCTTGGGCAGCAGGGTGTGTCCCAGCTTGTCGCTTCGGAACGGCCTACCCACCAACAGCCGCTTCGCAGCGGTCGAGAGCTTTGACACCGCCAAAGCGTAAGCCGTCCGATTCGATCCGGCGGCATCCGCACCGATACGTCCGGTTTCGGCCCGGCAGCGGGCGGGCCGTGCGCACCACGGCGGGCCGACCGGTACCGTTCGGGTTCACGGGCAGCGAGCCGACCGACGGCCCGCGTACGGCCTCGGGGAGTCAGCGGAGGGTGAGCGGTGTACGTAGTCGTGATGGGGTGCGGCCGGGTCGGATCCGCCCTCGCGGCCGGGCTGAACCGGATCGGCCACGAGGTCGCGATCATCGACCGGGATCCGGAGTCGTTCCGGCGCCTCGACCCCGAGTTCACCGGACAGCGGGTGGTCGGCATGGGTTTCGACCGCGACGTCCTCGTCAAGGCGGGCATCGAACGGGCGGAGGCGTTCGCCGCGGTCTCCTCCGGCGACAATTCGAACATCATCTCCGCGCGGGTCGCGCGGGAGACGTTCGGGGTCGGCCGGGTGGTGGCGCGGATCTATGACGCGAAGCGCGCCGCCGTCTACGAGCGGCTCGGCATCCCGACCGTCGCGACGGTGCCGTGGACGACGGACCGGTTCCTGCACCAGTTGACGAAGGAGTCGCACACCACCAAGTGGCGCGATCCATCGGGGACCGTCGCGGTCGCCGAACTCGACCTGCACGAGGACTGGGTCGGGCACCGGGTCACCGAACTAGAGGAGTTCACCGGGTCGCGGGTCGCGTTCCTGATCCGGTTCGGCAGCGGGGTCCTTCCCGGCCCGAAGACCGTGATCCAGGCCGAGGACCAGGTGTACGTCGCCGCGGTGTCGGGCACGGTCGCCGAGGCCGTAGCGCTGGCCGCGACCGCGCCGCCTGCCGACAACTGACCGACCGCCAGCCCACCCGATCGGAAGTGAACCGATGAGAGTCGCAATTGCCGGAGCCGGAGCAGTCGGCCGGTCGATCGCCCGCGAGTTGGTCCGCAGCGACCACCACGTGATGCTGCTCGAACGCAAGCTCGAGCACGTCGAGCCCGAGGTCATCCCGGAGGCGCACTGGGTGCACGCGGACGCGTGCGAGCTCGGACTGCTCGAGACCGCGCAGCTGGAGACGTACGACGTGGTGATCGCGGCGACCGGCGACGACAAGGCGAATATCGTCGTCAGCCTGCTCGCGAAGACGGAGTTCGCGGTCAGTCGGGTGGTGGCCCGGGTCAACGATCCGCGCAACGAATGGTTGTTCGACGACTCGTGGGGAGTCGACGTTGCGGTGTCGACGCCGCGGATGCTGGCGTCGCTGGTCGAGGAGGCCGTCTCGGTCGGCGACCTGGTCCGGCTGATGACGTTCCGGCAGGGTCAGGCGAACCTGGTGGAGATCACGCTGCCCGCCGACACCCCGCTCGCGGGCAAGCCGGTGCGCCGGATGCTGTTGCCTCGGGATGCGGTGCTGGTCACCATCATCCGCGGCGGGCGGGTGATCGCGCCGCAGCCCGACGACCCGATCGAGGGCGGTGACGAGCTGGTGTTCGTCGCGTCGGTGGAGGTCGAGGACGAGCTGCGGGAGGCGGTGGGCCTGGACCACTGACCGGCGGACGCGGTGCGCGCGGCGGCCACCGCAGGGGAATGCACATCGGCACCGCCACAACGACGGCAATTGTCCGATTAATCCGGGCCGCGACCCGCCCAATAAATCACGAATTCATATCGCCGGAATTGAAATACATCACCATTCGACAACAATTCCGACGGGGCGCAGCGCGGGCTTTCTCATGGCCTCGCCTGGCGGTCGGCGGGCGGGGCGTCGGCGGGGTCCGCTCCCCCGCCGGCCAGACTCTCGGCGTCCCGTTCGTCGGCGTCCAACCCGGCCGCGTCCACCGCGCGATCCGCTCGGCGCACCGCCCAGACGGTCACCACCAGCACCAGCGCGGTCAACGGCCAGCCCATCCCGATCCGGGCCACCGCCAGCCAGCCGGTGTGATCGGTGTCGTACAACTGGGACTGCACCAGGTACCGCGCGCCGAAGACCACGGCCCAGGCCACGGTCGCGACGTCGTAGGCCCGCGTCGCCACCCGCGACCGTCGCCAACTGTTGCCGTGCCCGTTGAGGAATCCCCACACCACGCCCACCAGCGGCCAGCGCACCAGGATCGACACCAGGAAGACACCCGCGTACAGCAGCGAGGTGTAGATGCCGAAGAGGAAGTATCCCTTCGCGTCCCCGGTCCGGTGCGCGATGAACGCACAGATTCCGACACCGACGAAGCCGGAGATCGCCGGCTGCACGGTCCCCCGCACCACCAGTCGCCACACCAGGATCGCCGCGGCGACGCCGAGCGCGGCCCAGATGGCCGGGGTCAGCCCGAACAGGCCGTTCACGGGAACGAACACCAGGATCGGCAGGGTCGAGTAGATCAACCCGCTGATGCCGCCGAGCTGTTCGAGGATGGTGGGCTGCTGCCTGTCGGTCACCCCACGAGGGTGCCACATCGGCTCCCCTGCCTGCACCGCCCGGCGCCCGCCGTCGGCCCCGCGCGGACGGCCCTACGAATCGCCGAGGAGCTCGTAGTACGGGTTGTAGATGGTCTTCTGGCCGTTGCGCTCCCCGAGCCTGCCCCGGACCAGCAGCTTCTTCCCGGTCTCGATCCCGGGGATCCGGCGGCGGCCGATCCACACCAGGGTCACCGGATCGGTGCCGTCGAACAGTTCCGCCTGCACGGTGGCGCTGGTGGACTTCGAACAGGACTCCACGCTGCGCAGCCTGCCCTGCATCGTCACCTCCTCGCCGTGCCGACAGTCGCTGGCGCACTGGGCGCCCGATGCCTGCGAGGACTCCGCCATCTCCTCGGCGTCGAGTTCGTCGATGTCCTCGGTCAGGCGGCGGGTCAGTCGCCTGATGTATCCGTTGGCCGCGAGTGCCATTGCGCGCTCCTTCGAGCTTGCCAAGAACGTGGTGCGGGTGCGGGGCCGTCCCGGTCGGCGTTCGCCGCCCTCGGCCACGCGTCGGTGGTCTCCGTGTCCGCCACTGTAGACCCTGATCCGGGCGGGTCAACCAGACCGGTTGGGATCGGCGACCGGGCACCGTGCACTATCGACGCATGGCACCGCTGACACTGCCGCCCGTCGCCGTGGCACTCCCCGGGACCGGGTCCGACGCCGACTTTGCCGCCCGCGCGTTCACCGCCGCGTTGTCGCAGGCAGGGGTCCGGGTCATCGCGGTCGACCCCGACCCGCGCCGGGTGGTCGACAGCTACTGGGACGCGCTGAATGCCGCGGCGGCCCGGCACCACCGGATCCTGGCCGCAGGCATCTCGATCGGCGCCGCGGTCGCGCTGGACTGGGCGGCGCAGCACCCGGGCAGCGCGGCGGGGGTCCTCGCCGCGCTGCCCGCGTGGACCGGCGACCCCCGCGACGCCCCCGCCGCGGCGAGCGCCGCGTTCACCGCGCAGCGACTGCGCGCCGACGGGCTCGAGGCCGTCATCGAGGAGATGGTCGCCAGCTCCCCAGGCTGGCTCGGCATCGAACTCGCCCGCTCGTGGCGATCCCAGTGGCCGCACCTGCCGCGTGCCCTCGACGAGGCGGCCCGGTACGACGCGCTCACCGAGGACCGGCTCGCCGGGACACCCGTCCCCGTCGGCATCTGCGCGGCCGTCGACGACGCCGTGCATCCGATCGCCGTGGCACGGCAGTGGGTCGGGGTGCTCCCGCACGCCGCGCTCGAGACCGTCACCCTCGACGACGTCGGCGCCGACCCTGCCGCGCTCGGACGCGGTTGCCTGGCGGCACTCGCACGGCAGCCGAGTCAGCCGCAGACGGTGTAGACCACCGCCTGCCTCGACTCAGTTGCGCTCGATCTGCTGCATCGCGGAGCCGGAGCCGCCGGGACGCTGCTCCGGAGGGGTCCGATCCCGCTCCTGCTGCGCCAGGGCCGCCGCCGTTGCCGCCTGCTGTTGCGCGGCGAGCGCCTGCTGCTGGGCCTGCTCCTGCTGAGCCTGCGCCTGTTGCTGCGCCAGGACCTGCTGCTGCTGCGCGGCGACGAGCTGGTCGGCCAGTGCCTGCGGGAGGACCACCGGCAGCGGGGTCCGCACCGGATGGGGCTCGTCGCCCCGCCGCACCACCGTTTCGCGCAGCACCTCGCGGGCCACCCCGGCGAGCGGGGAGTCCGACCCGGCGGAGCCGGTCGGCCCGGCCGCGACACAGCGGATCATCCAGCGGTAGCCGTCGATGCCGATGAACCGCAGGTCCGCATTCGGGGTGATCGCGTGGATCTCCCGCCCCCACGGGCCGCCCTGCACGGTGACCTGCGCGTTGTCGGTCCGCAGCGACTCGGTGAGGTCGGCGGTCACCTCACGCCATTGCCCCGGCGACTTCGGCGCGGCGTACGCGGCGACCGTGATCCGGCCGTGCTGCGTCACCAGGTGCACCGCCTGCGGTGTGCCGTCGGGGGCCATCTCGACCTGGATCTGCCCGCCCTCCGGCACCGGCACCAGCACCGAACCGAGGTCGAGTCGCCCCTCGGCGGGGTCGCCGTCCAGGTCGAGGACGTCGTACGGTCCACGCTCCTCGGTCCCGAGGGCCGGGAACTCGTCGGTGATCTCGGTGGCGCTGACGTCGTCCACGTCCGCCCGGCCCCGCACGGACGGGTTGCCCTCGGCAGCCTCGACGTCCTTCTTCTTCCGCCCGAACATCATCGTGCCTCCTCCCTGACCGGTTCGGCAGCCGCGTGCAGCAGCGCGTGGCCACCGCTGGAACCGTGGCCGCCGGTGCCCCGGCTGGTGTCGTCGAGCGCGTCAACCTCCACGAACGTCACCAGTTCGACGCGCTGCACCAGCAGTTGCGCGATCCGGTCGCCGCGCCGGATGTCGATCGGGGTGTGGATGTCGTGATTGATCAGGCACACCTTGATCTCCCCGCGGTACCCGGCGTCCACGGTGCCGGGGGTATTCACCACGGACAGCCCGGACCTGGCCGCGAGGCCGGACCGCGGATGGATCAGCCCCACGGTCCCGATCGGCAGCGCGACGGCGATCCCGGTGCCCACCAGGGCACGCTCACCGGGTGCGAGGGTGACGTCGACGGACGAGCAGAGGTCGACGCCCGCGTCGCCGTCGTGCGCACGTCGCGGGAGTGGTAGCTCGGGATCGAGGCGTAGCAGCTCGATGGCAGGAAGATCGCTCACGTGCACCGAGACTACTCTGGATGCGTGCCTGCGAACCCCCAACCTGGGAACCCCCAACCGACGTCCGGCCCGACCCCGGCCACCGACCGCTCGAGCTACTCGGAGCGACTCTGGGTCCCACCGTGGTGGTGGGTCGCGGGGCTCGCGGTCGCCGGGCTGCTTGCCGCCGAGGTGAACATGGCCCAACCGGGCATCCCGGCGTGGCTGCCGTACGCGCTGCTGCTTCCGTTCCCGGTGTGGGGCCTGCTGTGGCTGAGCCGGATGCGGGTCGACGTCGTCGCGGGTGCGCACGGCGACGCGGGTGAGCTGCGGGTCGGGCGCGCGCACCTGCCGGTCGACGTGATCGCCCGGGTCGCCGTGGTGCCCCCGTCGGCGAAGTCGGCCGCGCTGGGCCGCCAGCTCGATCCCGCCGCGTTCGTGCAGAACCGGACCTGGATCAAGACCATGCTGCTGATCGTCCTCGACGATCCGGACGACCCGACCCCGTACTGGCTGGTCAGCACCCGCCGGCCGCACGAGCTGGCGGCGGCGCTTGGCTGGAACACCGGGGCCGCGTAGCACCCCCGCACCCGGACGACGAACGCCCGCGTCCCACCCCGAGTGCTCGGGTGGGACGCGGGCGTTGCTCGTTCGGGTGCGGGGTCAGCGCGCGGTCCGGGCTCGCGCGTCACCGCGGGCCGACCCCATCGGGCCGGGCCGAGAGCGGGACGTGCGGCCGTCGCGGTGCACCGTCAGGCGGCGCAGTCCATGCAGATCATCTCGCCGTTGGCCTCGCTGGCCAGTCGGCTCCTGTGATGCACCAAGAAACAGCTGGAGCAGGTGAACTCGTCCGCCTGCTTCGGCACCACACGAACCGACAGTTCCTCGCCGGACAGGTCGGCACCCGGCAGTTCGAAGGACTCCGCCGTATCCGACTCGTCGACGTCGACGACCGCGGACTGGGCCTCGTTTCGCCGCGCCTTCAACTCCTCCAGCGAGTCCTCCGACACCTCATCGGATTCCGAACGCCTCGGTGCGTCGTAGTCGGTTGCCATCTCGTCTTCCCCTCGTCCTCTCTCGTCATCTGTCCCCGTCCCCACGCCCGGTGGGCGTGCCACCTGTCGCAGCCTCGCTGCACAACGCATCAGGACGACGAAATGTGCCCGGAAGTTAGCAAGAGAAAATATGATTCGACTCACATTCTTCTCAAATCTGCACACTTCCGCGACCACCGTCCTGTCACGATCAGGCGGCCAGACAATAGCCGAACTCGGCGGAAATGTCGCGGTCCATTTCGCCGTGGCCCGAAAACCGTCCGGCACACGACACAAACACCTCGATCCGCCTGGGCATTCCGGACCGGGACGATGTCCGTCACACCGCAGCCCCGGCGGGCACCGACCGACCCGGCACGCACGCCGCGCCGCCTCCGGTGTCGCGACGCGACCCGACCCTTCACTACGCTGTGCGCACGCAGCAGCACCCGAACAGCGAGAGGTCAGGACGCAACGTGGTTTCACTGATCACCGAGGGCAGTTCCACCGGCCCGAACGGCAAGCCCTATCCGTACCGACGGGCCCTGCCGGTGATCGCGCTGATCGCGGTACTCGCGGTGCTCGGCGCGCTGTTGTGGTTCCGGATCCTCACCAAGCCGACCGAGCTGTCCGCCCCGGTGGTCTGCAACCCGCCGTCCGTGTCCGGCCCGGTCGACCCGGACGCGCCTGCACCGCAGCCGCTCGGCGACCAGGTCCCGGCGTCCACTCTCCTCGACGTCGAACCGGCCCCGCTGTCCGCCACCCGGGTCCGCGTGTTCAACGCGAACGGTGAGCGCGGTCAGGCCGCCGACGTCGCGTCCCAGCTGAGCGACTACGGCTTCGCCGCGGCCCCGGACATCCAGTCCGGCAACGACCCGGTGTACGTCGACCAGAACATGCAGTGCCAGGGCCAGATCCGGTTCGGGACGAGCGGCCTCGCCGCGGCCAGCTCGCTGTGGCTCGCGATGCCGTGCGCGGAACTGATCCAGGACGGCCGCACCGACGACATCGTCGACCTCGCCCTCGGCACCTACTTCCGCAACCTGCAGCCCAATACCGACGCCGAAGAGGTGCTCTCCGCACTCAAGACCACCGCCCCCGACGGTGCGGGCGCGGTGGACATCGACCTGCTCAAGGCCGCCCGCACCGTTCACTGCTGACCGCACGCCCCCGACACGGAGGGCGGGGCGCGCTCACACCGGAATCGGGTCGAGCGCCCCCACCTCCGCGAACAGCTCGTCGAGGGCACCGGCGACCCCCGGCGCGGCGGCCACCGTGATCGCGCCCTCGTCGCTGGTGGACTCCGCCGACGGCAGCCGAACGACCGCGCCTGCCTCCTCCGCGACCAGCGACCCGGCCGCCCAGTCCCATGGGCTGAGCCCGTGCTCGTAGTGGGCGTCGACCCGGCCGGCAGCGACCATGCACAGGTCCAGCGCGGCGGACCCGATGCGGCGGATGTCGCGCACCCGGGGCAGCAGCGCGGCGACCAGCTCGCCCTGCCGCCGCCTGCGCTGCGCCACGTACCCGAATCCGGTGGCCAACAACGACATCGACACCTCCGTCGCCTCGGTGCAGCGCAGCGTGTGCACCGCGCCGTGCGCCTCATGCAGCGTCGCACCCTGCCCGCGCGCGGCGGAGTAGACCGCGCCCGAGGCGACGTCCACGACCGCGCCTGCGACCGAGACCCCGTCGATCTGGGCCGCAACCGAGATCGCGAACGCCGGGATCCCGTACAGGAAGTTCACCGTTCCGTCGATGGGGTCGACGACCCACCGAACCCCGTCCGGGCCGCCGTCCCGGCCACCCTCCTCGCCCAGCACGGCGTCGCCGGGGCGGAGTTCGGCGAGTTGCGCCCGGATCAGGTCCTCGGTCTCGGTGTCCACCACCGTCACCGGGTCGGTGGGGGTGCTCTTCGCCGCAACGGCGTCGGCGCCGGGGACCGCGGCGTGGCCGACCGCCGCGAACACCTCGGGTCGCCGCGCGGCGACATGGGCTGCGGCGGCCACGGCGACCCGGACCGCGACGGCGCGCAGTGCCGCCGGGCCGTCGGGCGCCGCGCCCGCCCCGCTGTCGACGGGGCGGCGGGCGGCGGGGTGATCCTCGAAAAACGGCACACCCCATGGTGCCTCACCGGTTCCCGTCACGGCGCAACCACAGCCACTATCGTTGCCGCCATGACGGATGCGACGCAGCAGACGATCCGTGGCTTCGGCGTCGATGTCGGAGGCAGCGGCATCAAGGGCGGTGTGGTCGACCTGGACACCGGCGACCTGATCGGCGACCGGATCAAGATCCTCACCCCGCACCCCGCGACCCCGACGGCGGTCGCCGCGACGGTCGCGGAGATCGTCGCCCGCGCCGGGTGGACCGGACCGGTCGGGATCACGCTCCCCGCCGTCGTCACCAACGGCATCTGCCGCACCGCGGCGAACATCGACCACGCGTGGATCGGCACCGATGCCCGCGCCCTGTTCACCGCGGCCCTCGGCGGGGCGCCGGTCGCGGTCCTCAACGACGCCGACGCGGCGGGCATCGCCGAGGACCGCTACGGGGCGGGCCGGGACGTCGACGGCGTGGTCGTGCTGCTCACGTTCGGTACCGGGATCGGGTCCGCGATTCTCAACCACGGCGTGCTGCTGCCGAACACCGAGTTCGGACACATGGAGGTGGACGGGAAGGAGGCCGAGCACCGCGCGTCGTCCGCGGTCAAGGAGCTTCGGGACCTGTCGTACAAGGAGTGGGCGAAGGAGGTCTCCCGGGTCCTCGTCCGGTACGAAGCGCTGCTGTGGCCCGACCTGTTCATCGCGGGCGGCGGCATCAGCCGCAAGGGCGAGAAGTGGATCCCGCACCTGACCAACGACACCCCCGTCGTCGCGGCATCGCTGCTGAACACGGCGGGTATCGTCGGTGCGGCGCTGACCGCGGCAACCAGCATCGGGGCGTAACCCTCCCGGAGGATAGTTACAATGGTGAGGCCGACGTCCAAGCCGGCCGACATCAACTGACCTCTCCGCCGGAAATCCTCTGGCGTGACGCCGCACGACTCCGTCACGAAAGGGCGTACGTGGCCGCCACCGAAACCAGTCCGACCTCCGACTCCGCGACCGAAGCGGAGGTCACCGGTACCGCTCCCGCGAAGAAGGCGGCCGCGAAGAAGGCCCCCGCGAAGAAGGCCCCCGCCAAGAAGGCCCCCGCCAAGAAGGCCGCAGCAAAGAAGGCCCCCGCCAAGAAGGCCGCGGCGAAGAAGGCCGCCACCAAGAAGGCGGGCGACCCGAACGCGGCGGACGAGGGCCACGACGACGGCGACCTCGAGCTCGAGGGCCCCCAGGGCGAGCTGACCGAGGAGGTCGTCGAGGACATCACCGTCGAGGACGACGAGACCACCGAGGAGCCGTCCGAGAAGGACAAGGCGTCCGGCGACTTCGTGTGGGACGAGGAGGAGTCCGAGGCGCTCCGGCAGGCCCGCAAGGACGCCGAGCTGACCGCGTCCGCCGATTCGGTGCGCGCGTACCTCAAGCAGATCGGCAAGGTCGCCCTCCTCAACGCCGAGGAGGAGGTCGAGCTCGCCAAGCGCATCGAGGCCGGCCTGTACGCAACGCAGCTGATGGCCGAGCACGCCGAGAAGGGCGAGAAGCTCCCCGCCGCGCAGCGCCGCGACATGAACTGGATCTGCCGCGACGGCAACCGCGCCAAGAACCACCTGCTCGAGGCCAACCTGCGACTGGTCGTCTCGCTCGCGAAGCGGTACACGGGCCGCGGGATGGCGTTCCTCGACCTGATCCAGGAGGGCAACCTCGGTCTGATCCGCGCGGTCGAGAAGTTCGACTACACCAAGGGCTACAAGTTCTCCACGTACGCCACCTGGTGGATCCGGCAGGCGATCACCCGCGCGATGGCCGACCAGGCCCGCACCATCCGCATCCCCGTCCACATGGTCGAGGTCATCAACAAGCTGGGGCGGATCCAGCGCGAGCTGCTGCAGGACCTGGGCCGCGAGCCCACCCCGGAGGAGCTCGCGAAGGAAATGGACATCACGCCGGAGAAGGTGCTGGAGATCCAGCAGTACGCGCGTGAGCCCATCTCGCTGGACCAGACCATCGGCGACGAGGGCGACAGCCAGCTCGGCGACTTCATCGAGGACTCCGAGGCCGTCGTCGCGGTCGACGCGGTGTCGTTCACGCTGCTGCAGGATCAGCTGCAGTCGGTCCTGGACACGCTGTCCGAGCGTGAGGCGGGCGTCGTGCGACTGCGCTTCGGCCTGACCGACGGGCAGCCGAGGACGCTCGACGAGATCGGTCAGGTCTACGGCGTCACCCGTGAGCGGATCCGGCAGATCGAGTCGAAGACGATGTCGAAGCTGCGGCACCCGTCGCGCTCGCAGGTGCTGCGCGACTACCTCGACTAGATTTCGTCGGTGACGGCCGTCGGCTCCCCCGCCGACGGCCGTTCGCGCAGCCGGGGCACCAGCAGCCGCGCGACGGGTTCGACGACCCGCGCGGCGACCGGCCCCAGGATCGCCATCAGCAGCACGTACGCGGTCGCGAGGGCGGCGAGTTCGCCCTCGACGGCGCCCGCGGACACGGCGAGACCCGCGATCACGATCGAGAACTCACCGCGCGCGACGAGGGCGGCACCGGCCCGCGCCTGGCCCATCCGGGCCACCCCCTGCCTGCGGCTCGCCCAGATTCCGGTGAGCACCTTCGTCGCGGTGGTGACGACAGCGAGGACGACCGCCCAGCCGAGGACCGGCGGGACCGTGGACGGATCGGTGTTCAGCCCGAACACCACGAAGAACATCGCGGCGAACAGGTCCCGCAGCGGCTCCAGCACCTGCGCGGCGTTGCGCGCCGTCGACCCGGAGATCGCGATGCCGAGCAGGAACGCGCCGACCGCGGCGGACACCTGCAGCGCGGACGCGATCCCGGCCACCAGCAGCGCAGCCCCGAGCAGCTTGAGCAGGAAGACCTCGCGGTCCTTGGCATCCACGATCTTCGACACCACGTGGCCGTGCCGCAGCGCGACGAGCAGCACCACCGCGAGCACCAGCAGGGCGATCCCCATCGCCTTGACACCGCCGAGCAGCCCAACCCCGGCCAGGGTTGCGGTGAGGATCGGCAGGTAGACCGCCATCGTCAGGTCCTCGAACACCAGGATCGACAGCACCACCGGGGTTTCCCGATTGCCGAGCCTGCCGAGGTCGGTGAGGACCTTCGCCACGATCCCCGACGACGAGATGTAGGTGACGCCCGCCATCACCAGCGCGCCGATCGGACCCCAGCCGAGCAGCAGGGCGACGACGACACCCGGCGTGCAGTTCAGGACGAGGTCGACGACACCGGCCATCCACGACTTCCGCAGACCGGTGACGAGCTCCGACGCCGTGTACTCGAGGCCGAGCAGCAGCAACAGCAGCACCACCCCGATCTCGCTCGCCAGGTGCCCGAACTCCCCGATGTCGCCGAGGGAGATGAACCCGCCGTTGCCGAAACACAGCCCGCCGATCAGGTACAGCGGGACCGGGGACATCCCGATTCGGCCGGCCAGCCGCCCGAGGACGCCCAGCGCGAAGAAGACCGCACCCAGCTCGACCAGCGCGAGCGCGGTGTTATCCACGGATCATCCGTGGTGCAGGATCTTGGCCGCGGCGTCCAGTCCGTCGGTGGTGCCGACGGCGACGAGGAGGTCACCCTCGGTGAGGTTGAAGTCCGGGTTCGGCGACGGATACACCTGCCCTGCGCGCATCACCGCCACCACCGACACGCCGGTGCGGGTGCGCATCCCGGTCTCGCCGAGGGTGCGCCCGTCGAACGGCGATTCCTCGCTGATCGGCAGCTGCCGGGTCGTGATCCCGGGGAGGTCGCGGTGCTCCTCGGTCAGCTGCGACACGAGCTGCGGCGCCCCGAGCAGATTCGCCAGCACCGCGGCCTCGTCCTCGGTCAGCCGCACCGAGGCCTGGCAGGAGTCGGGGTCGTCCTTCTTCGAGACGATCAGGTCGGTGCCGCCGTCGCGCAGCGTCACCACACCGACGCGCCGACCCGTGGCGAGCTCGAAGTCCTTGCGGATCCCGATCCCGGGCAGCGGGGTCACTTCCACGTTCATGACTCAACGGTAGCGCCGCGGGCGCGGTCAGGTGCGCAGGTCGCGGTGTCCCGGTCGCGGCGTGCGGTCGGCAGCAGGAAACATCCCGTCCGGCCCGGGCAAGTAGGGCACGACCGCGGTAACGGCGGCGGCGGGCAGGGGGCCGTACAGGTGCGGAAACCGCATCGACGCCGGGTCGGTCGGCACGCCCGGCTCCCACCGCAGCTCGGCGCCGAGCCGGGCCGCGTCGAGGTACAGCAGCACGATGTCGTCGCGGCCGAGGAACAGACGGTTCGCGGGCAGCTGCACCTGTTCGGTGGTGGACAGGTGCACGAACCCGTCGGAGCCGACGCTGTCCGGGATGCGTCGCCCGCTGTCCCGGCATCGCGCCCAGTCGTCGGCGGTGCACATGTGCACGAGGGTCGGATCGGTCACGGAACGAACCGTATCCCCGAGGCGGTCCGTGACCTGTGTCACCGCCCGACCGGTGTCTGCTGTTAGTGAAACCACAAAGAAACACCGTCGGGAACATCGAACGAACGCCGAACGTCTGACAGAGTGATGCCACCGCGTCACCCGACGCGGCGGACCAGCCCCCAAGGTCCCGGGTCGCACCGGGAGCCAGTACGGAGGAGTCATGCCCGGAACCCTGACCAGCCCCCCGTTGACCGCAGCCGACCGGTGCGACCGGTGTGGTGCCGGAGCCCGCGTCCGCGCGGTGCTCGCCTCTGGTGGAGAGCTCCTCTTCTGCCAGCATCACGCCAACGAGCACGAGGATCGACTCCGCGCGATGAACGCCACCATCGTCACCGGCGCCATCGACGAAGCAGCGATCTAGGCCGTCAGAACCGGGCGGCCTGACCCTCACAGACCCCCATTCGACACCGAAGGGCCCGCATCCACCGGATGCGGGCCCTTCGGCGTGCGGTCACCACCACAGCGGGCGGTGCACGTCACCACCACCGCGGGCGGTGCAATTCACCACCACCGCGGGCGGTGCAATTCACCACCGCCGGAGGGTGGCGATGCGGTCGGTGAGTTGCTCGACGGTCGCAATGGCCGTCGGCGGCCCGCCGCACACGCGGCGCAGTTCGCCGTGGATCCAGCCGTGCGGTTTGCCGGTGCGGTGATGGGTCATCGCGACGAGGCTGTTGAGTTCCTTGCGCAGCTCCGCCAGCTTCGCCGCGGACCCCACCCGGTCGGTCACCGCGGGCGGCGGGACCGGGGCGGCCGGTTCGGCGGGCTTCTTGTCCAGCTGGCTGGCCTGCCGCTCGCGGAGCAGTGCCCGCATCTGCTCGGCGTCGAGCAGACCCGGGAGCCCCAGATAGTCGGCCTCCTCGTCGCTGCCCGCGAAGGTCGCGGTGCCGAACGAGGAGCCGTCGTAGATGACCTGGTCGAGTTCGGCATCGGCGCCGAGGGAGGTGAACGCCTTCTCCTCCTCCCCGAGCTCGTCCTTCTGCTTGTTCGCGTCGGTGATCAGGTCGTCGTCGAGGCCGTCCTTCTCGCGGTGCGGTTTGCCGAGGACGTGGTCGCGTTGCACCTCGAGCTGGCTGGCCAGGTCGAGCAGGACGGGCACCGACGGGACGAAGACGCTGGCCGTCTCCCCCTTCCGCCGGGAGCGCACGAACCGGCCGATGGCCTGCGCGAAGAACAGCGGGGTCGACGCGCTGGTCGCGTACACCCCGACCGCCAGCCGCGGCACGTCGACGCCCTCGGACACCATCCGCACCGCGACCATCCACGGTTCGGTATTGCCGCTGAACTCGGCGATCCGCTTCGAGGCGGTGGGGTCGTCGGAGAGGACGACGGTCGGCGCCTGCCCGGTGAGGGCCTCGAGGATCTTCGCGTATGCGCGGGCGACGGTCTGGTCGGTCGCGATCACCAGGCCGCCCGCGTCGGGCATGCCGCCGGACCGCAGCTGCTGCAGGCGCGTGTTCGCCGCGGTGAGGACCGCGGGAATCCAGTCACCTGCCGGGTCCAGCGCGGTTCGCCAGGCCCGGGCGGTCTGTTCGGCGGACAGCGGTTCCCCGAGCCGGGCGGCGAACTCCTCGCCCGCATTGTTGCGCCAGCGGGCCTCACCGGAGTAGGCGAGGAACACGACCGGGCGGACGACGCCGTCGGCGAGGGCGTCGGAGTAGCCGTACGCGTGGTCGGCCTTCGACCGCATCAGGCCCTCGCGGTCCGGCTCGTATTGGACGAACGGGATCGCGGAGTCGTCGCTGCGGAACGGGGTGCCGGTGAGGGCGAGCCGACGCGTTGCCGGCTCGTACGCCTCCCGGATCGCGTCGCCCCAGCTCTTCGCGTCGCCGCCGTGGTGGATCTCGTCGAGGATCACCAGGGTGCGCCGGTTCTCGGTCCGCACCCGGTGCTTCGTCGGATGCGACGCGACCTGCGCATAGGTGACGACGACGCCGTGATAGTCGGCGGAGGTCTGACCGGTCGAGTTGGAGAAGTTCGCGTCGAGCGCGATGCCCACGCGGGCCGCGGATTCCGCCCACTGGTGCTTGAGGTGTTCGGTTGGCGCGACGACGGTGATCTGGTCGACGGTACGGTCACCGAGCAATTCGGCGGCAACCCGGAGGGCGAACGTCGTCTTACCGGCGCCCGGTGTCGCGACCGCGAGGAAGTCCCGCGGCGTCGTCGCCAGGTACTTCGTCAGGGCGCGCCGCTGCCAGGCGCGGAGCGTCGAGGTGGGCGCGGGGGCCGGTGTTTCGGTGTCACCTGTGAGCACTGAATTACCCGAAAGCACTGTCGCGTCCGCTCCTTCTCGACTGCGGGTCGATCTCGACCGTGAGGACTGCCGGACGAGCCTAACCCCGACCGCCGACGTTCTCCGCATCCAATGGCGCACACCACCAAAGGTGTCGCGGCGCCGACAGCGACCGACCGGGAAGTGTCCGACACGACCACCACCGGTGCGGCCCGGGACCCGGTCGTCAGGGATGCTGGACACATCATGAGCGAACCGATCGGCGACCAGCACCCTGGTGGGGGTCCCGCGGCGCCGACCGACCTACCGACGCATCACGCGGACCCGAGGCCGGACCGGCATCCGCTGCGAAAGACCTGGCAGGTGATCTCCCGGACCGCGGTCAAGGCGTGGGGGGATTCGATCTTCGGGAAGGCCGCGACGGCCGCGTTCTGGCAGACCCTGTCGCTGCCGCCGCTGCTGCTGGGGCTGCTCGGCAGCATCGGCTACGTCGGCGGCTGGTTCGGCCCGGACATCCAGCGGATCATCGAGTCGAAGATCATCACGTTCAGCCACACCGCGTTCAGCGAGAACGTCGTCGACCAGTTGATCTCCCCCACCGTGTCGGATGTGCTCGGGCGCGGTCGGCCGGAGATCATCTCGGCCGGCTTCCTGCTGTCGCTGTGGGCCGGCTCGTCGGCGATCTCCACGTTCGTCGACTCGATCGTCGAGGCGCACGGGCAGAAGGATGCCCGGCACCCGGTGTGGCAGCGGATCTTCGCCCTGCTGCTCTACGTGATGTTCCTGGTGGTGGCGGTGTTCGTGCTGCCGCTGGTGGCGCTGGGCCCGACGTTGATCGGTCAGGTGCTGCCCGAATCCTGGTACGACGTCGGGTCCAGCCTGGTCGACAGCTTCTACTACCCGGCGGTGGGCCTGCTGCTGATCGCCGGGCTGACCACGCTGTACAAGGTGGCGTTGCCGAAGACGTTGCCGTGGCATCGGCTGCTCGGCGGGTCGCTGCTCGCGGGGGTGTTCTTCATGGCCGCGAGCGTGGTGCTGCGTCGCTACCTCACCTGGGTGACGGGCACCGGGTACACCTACGGTGCGCTCGCCGCCCCGATCGCCTTCCTGCTGTTCACGTTCTTCCTCGGGTTCGCGGTGGTGCTTGGCGCCCAGTTCAACGCGACGATCCAGGAGTTTTGGCCCGCGCGCGCGACCCGGATCGAGCAGGTGCGGGAGTGGCTGGCCGCGCAGGCAGCGGCCGACGCGGGTGGGCCGGTGACGAGCCTGACCCGCCGACTGACGACCACGCCGATCCGCGCCGTCGGGACCGCCCGCGGCAAGCACGAGGAACCGGATCCCGAGGACCACCCGGATGCCTGCCCGCTGCCCCGGGAGTGACCGGCGGCGGGAGCTCGGCTCAGGGCACGACCAGGATCCGTCCGCGCGCCGCCCCTGACTCGAGCGCGCGGTGCGCGGCGGCCGCGTCCTCAAGGCGGTAGGTGGCCCCGACCCGTCCCCGGAGGCGGCCCGGCAGTAGACCGTTGACGGTCCGTGCGGCCGCGGCGAGGTCGTCGACGGACGCGTTGCTGATCGCGAAGCCACACACGGCCGCGTCGGCGGTGTACAACGGCCCGACCGGCAGCACCGGTGCGGCATCGAGGCCTGCAGCGACCACGATCCGGCCACCATGCCGGAGTAGGGGAAGCCATGCGCCAAGGTCGTACTCGCCGCTGGTGTCCCACCACACGTCGACTCCGTCCGGGGCGGCGGCCCTGATCCGGTCCACCGCGCCCTCCGTGTGCTGATCGATCACCGTCTCCGCCCCGCAGGCCCGGCACCACTCGGCGTCGCCGACCGCCGCGGTGGCCAGCACTCGGGCGCCGACCGCGGCGGCCACCTGCACCGCCGCGCTGCCGACCGCGCCGCTGGCGTGCCCGACCAGGACCGTCTCCCCCGGCTGGACCCGCGCCGTGCGCAGCAGCCCCAGGTGCGCGGTGGCCCCGGCATGCAGCACGGGCGCCGCGGCCAGCGGGTCGACCCGGTCGGGAAGCCGGTACAGCCGGTCGGCCTGCACCGACACATACTCCGAGAACGTCCCCTGCCTGCCCCCGTAGCCGAGGCTGTTGCACCAGACCCGGTCCCCGACGCGGTGCTCGGTGACGCCCGCTCCCGCCTCGACGACGGTCCCGACCAGGTCGCGGCCGATGACGAACGGCAGCGGGATCGGGGTCCGGTAGGCACCGGACCTGACGAACAGGTCGACATGGTTGACCGCGGTGGCCGTCAGTCGGACCAGCACCTCGGTACCGCCTGGCCGTGGGACCGGCAGCTGCCCGACCTCGATCCGCTCGACTCCCCCGCGGTGCCGGATGAACGCCGCGCGCATCGTCCGCGGCGCACTGCCCCGGTGGTCGGCGCCGTCGGGCGTGGGATCGGCCGCGAGCGGGCCGAGCCCTGCTGCCTCCACGTAGCGTCGCCCGAACGAGGCGACGAGGTCGGATTCACGGGCACCGCCCCAGGTGTAGGCGGGCGACCGGATCGGGGCCGCGCGGCGCACGGTGATCAGGGCCGCCTCGTTGGCCGGGTACCCGGGTCCGTTCAGCGCGAGGAGCCAGTCGTGCAGCCACTCGTACACGGGATGGCCGGGTGCGACGATCGCGGCCTCGCCCGCGAATCGGTAGCCCCGGCGTTTGAATACGTCGACGGCGTTGACCTCGACCCGCGGATCCCGGCGCAGATTGGCCATCGTGTGCGGGGAGGCGATGTCCATGAACGCCAGGTGGTCGTCGTCGTACACCCGGACCGACCCCTTCGGGGACAGGTTCGGGGCGCCGTCCGGGGACACCGTCGCGACGAACGACAGCATCGCCGACTCGACGATTCCGCGCATGTCCGCATCGATGACGCCCACCGGTCGCCTCCCGCGCCCCGCTTCGGTGGCCCGCCGGGGTTTACTCCCCCGGCCGGAGCCCGTCGTAGATCTTCTTGCAGTCGGGGCACACCGGCGATCCCGGCTTCGCGGACTTCGTCACGGGGAACACCTCACCGCAGAGCGCGACGACATGGGTGCCCATGACGGCGCTCTCGGCGATCTTGTTCTTCTTGACGTAGTGGAAGTACTTGGGGACGTCGTCATCGGTGGACTCGTCGGTCGTGGTGTCGGGACGTTCCTTGGTCACAGTGCTCACCGGTCCATGATGACGCATTCGGCGAAGGTCGGCGAGGATGCACCCGAACCCCGGTGGTGCATCTCGGCCCGCGGAGTGGGACGCTGGAGCCATGCCTTCG
Source organism: Rhodococcus sp. NPDC058505 (assembly GCF_042720095.1). Classification (NCBI taxonomy): domain Bacteria; kingdom Bacillati; phylum Actinomycetota; class Actinomycetes; order Mycobacteriales; family Nocardiaceae; genus Rhodococcus; species Rhodococcus sp. NPDC058505. The sequence goes on along the minus strand of NZ_JBHXNB010000010.1, from coordinate 128,968 downwards.
AGTTCGGACAACCTCCCACCCGCCGAGGGCGACGAGAGTTCGCGCAATCCGATCCTGATCACCGACGCGGCGACGTCGTTCGACGAGCAGCAGCGGGCCCGGATCCGCAAGTACACGATCATGATGGGGATCCGGATCCCGGCGCTGGTGCTGGCGGCAATCGCGTACAGCGCGTGGGGCAACGGGTGGATCAGCCTGCTGATCATCGGCGCGTCGATCCCGCTGCCGTGGATCGCGGTCCTGATGGCGAACGATCGCCCGCCGCGGCGCGCCGACGAGCCGCGCCGGTTCGACCACCGGCCGACGCCGGGCCCGGCGATCGAGTCGGCACCCCACCGCACCATCGAGGGGTGAGAGTGACTGGGAGAATGGCCGCGTGAACCGCGACCTCCTCTCCCTGTGCGGCCCGCTGCGCGAGGCCCTGCACCGCACCGACTACACCGCCGACGCCCTGCTCGATGCACTGGGGGCGGACGCGCATGCCGCGCTCAGCCGGTACGAGCCGGTGCCGGTCCGCCGCGCCACCCGGGATGCGGGCGAGCTTGGCGTACTGACTCGACTGTTCCTGCTCGGCGATGACTGCGCCGCGGCCGAGGTCGCGGCGGTGCTCGCGCCCGTCGATCTCGACCATGCGGTCGCCGCGGGGCTGCTCGAACGGGACGGCGACCTGGTCCGGGCCGCGTTGGACCTGCGGCCGATGGACCTCGGCCACGGCAACCGCTGGGTGCTCGCCGACCTGGACGGGAGCATGCGGCCACGCACGACGGCGCCGGATCACGTGCTCGGGGTCGGGCACGCGTCACTGTCGCTGCTGCGCGGCACCCCGACGGCGGCGACGGGGTCGGTGCTCGACGTCGGCACCGGCTGCGGGATCCAGGCGCTGCACGCCGCCGAGTACGCCGGTTCGGTGACGGCGACCGACATCAATGTGCGGGCCCTCGACCTGGCGGCCGCGACGTTCGCGCTCAATGGGGTCCAGGCGGAGTTGCTGCCGGGATCATGGTTCGAGCCGGTCGCCGGCCGCGCCTTCGATCGGGTGGTGGCGAATCCGCCGTTCGTGGTGGGGCGGGCCAGGGTCGAGCACACCTACCGGGATTCGGGGTTGGACCTGGACGGGGCGAGCGAGCTGATGATCTCGCGGGCGAGCGAGCACCTGAACCCGGGCGGGACCGCGGCGATGCTCGCGTCGTGGGTGCACGTGGCAGGCCAGGACTGGCGGTCCCGGGTGGCGTCGTGGCTGCCCGCGCACGGCGTGGACGCCTGGATCGTGCAGCGCGACGTCGCCGACCCGGCGCTGTACGTCGGCACCTGGATGCGGGACGCCGGGCTGGACCCGCGGGATCCGGCGACGGCCGCGCAGGCCGAGTCGTGGCTGGCGCACTTCGCGGACAGCGACGTTGAGGGGATCGGATTCGGGTTCGTGTACCTGCGGCGGACCGACGCCCCGTCGGACGTGCTTGCGGAGGATCTGCGGCACGGCTACAGCGATCCGCTGGGCGACGAGGCGCTCGGCTATCTCGATCGGGTGGCGTGGCTGCGGGAGCGGGACGTGCTCGAGGAACGCTTCGCGGTGGCACCCGCGACGGCGCTGGAGCGGGTGTACCTGCCGGGCGAGGAGGGCTGGCGGCAGGTCGTGGCGCGGGTGCATCGAGGGGACGGCCCCGCGTGGCAGCACGAGGTGGACGACCTGGCCGCGGCGCTGCTCGGCGGAATGCGCGGGGACGGGTTGGCGTTGGGCGAACTGGTGGATCTGCTCGCCGCGGCACACGACGAGCCCGCGGAACCGCTGGCGGACGCCGCCGTCGCGCTGCTGCACGGCCTGGTGCGGCACGGTCTGGTGCTCCCCGCCTGACGCACCGTTCCCGGTCGCCGTTCTTCTCAGCTACTTCTCAGGCGCGAGGCGGGAAATACGCAGGTCAGCGCCGATGTGACCGGGACCGCTCGGGAACTTTGCCTGCCGGTGGGGCGTTGAACATCGTGAGAGACCACCGATGAGGAGGCAGGTCATGACGAGCCCCACCACCCGCCGAGCGCGCCCGACCCCCGAGGATCTGGACGCCCAGTCCCCGGCCGCGGACCTGGTCCGCGTCTACCTGAACGGGATCGGACGCACCGCGTTGCTGACCGCAGCGGACGAGGTCGAGCTGGCGAAGCGGATCGAGGCGGGACTGTACGCGGCGCACGTGCTCAACACGGGCAAGCGGCTGACGGCGGCGAAGAAGCGGGACCTGGCCAGCATCGTCCGGGACGGGGAGCGGGCCCGCAGCCATCTGCTTGAGGCGAACCTGCGGCTGGTCGTCTCGCTGGCGAAGCGGTACACCGGCCGCGGCATGCCGCTGCTCGACCTGATCCAGGAGGGCAACCTCGGCCTGATCCGCGCGATGGAGAAGTTCGACTACGCGAAGGGTTTCAAGTTCTCCACGTATGCGACGTGGTGGATCCGGCAGGCCATCACCCGCGGCATGGCGGACCAGTCCCGAACCATCCGGCTGCCCGTGCACCTGGTCGAGCAGGTGAACAAGCTGGCCCGGATCAAGCGGGAACTCCATCAGCAGCTCGGCAGGGAGGCCACCGACGACGAGCTGTCGGAGGAGTCGGGCATCCCGGTCGCGAAGATTGCCGATCTGCTCGACCACAGCCGGGATCCGGTCAGCCTGGACATGCCGGTCGGCACCGATGAGGAGGCCCCGCTCGGCGACTTCATCGAGGACTCGGAGGCGACGTCCGCGGAGAACGCGGTGATCGCGGGGCTGCTGCACAGCGACGTCCGCAGCGTGCTCGGCACCCTGGACGAGCGGGAACAGCAGGTGATCCGGCTCCGCTACGGCCTGGACGACGGGCAGCCGCGGACCCTGGATCAGATCGGCAAGATCTTCGGCCTTTCCCGGGAGCGGGTCCGGCAGATCGAACGCGAGGTGATGGGCAAGCTGCGTCAGGGTGAGCGCGCCGACCGCCTGCGGGCCTACGCCAGCTGACGCTCCCCCCCCCCCCCGACCCGCGCCGGCCGGTCCCGACCCCCTCCCCCCTCGGGTGTCACGGACCGGTCGGCGCGCCCATGACCGCCCCGCCCGCTCGGATCAGCGCAGCCTGCGGGGCCCCAGGTCGACCCTGGTGCTCGGTTCGGGACCGATCCGGACCCGGGAGTCGGTGATCTCGGCGCCGGTGGCGCTGGCCAGGACCGGTTCGCACACCAGCTCGCGGACCTCGGGGAGGTCGTCGCCGAGCGCGGAGATGCGCTGCAGCAGGTCCACCAGCGCCGCCCGATTGACTCCCGGCCCGCCCCGGTAGCCGGCCAGCAGCGGCGCCGCCTTCGGCGCGTCGATCAGTTCCCCCGCCTCCTCCTCGGTCAACGGCAGCACCCGGTAGGCCCGGTCGCCGAGCAGGTCGGAGATCACCCCGGCAAGGCCGAACGAGATCAGTGACCCGAACGACGGGTCGTCCTGCACCCCGATCGCGCAGCCGAACCCCTTTGTCGCCATCTTCTGCACGTACAGCAGCGGGTCGCCGGAGGCGGCGGCAAGGTCCCGGTAGGCGCGGCGCACCCCGTCCGGGGTGTCGAGGTCGAGCCGCACCCCACCGAGGTCGGGGCGGTGCCGCCACTGCTCGCGGGTCGCCTTCACCGCCACCGGGTAGCCGAGCTCGGCGGCCGCCGCGACGGCCTGGTCCTCGCTGGAGGCGGCGGCGAACTGCGCGATCGCGACGCCGTAGCAGGCGAGCAGTTCCGCGGCCTCGAAGTCGGTGAGCCAGCGGCCGTCGGGGCCGCTGCCCTCGACCCAGGTGTGCACGAGGTCGGCGGCGCGGGCGGCGTCGATGCCGTCGGGGCGCACCACCTGCGAGGTCGGCTTGTCCCGCCACTGCGCGTACCGCCACGCCCGGGCCAGCGCCAGCGCGGCCCGCTCGGGCCCCGGATAGGACGGGACGGATCCGCGCACCGGGTGCCCCGCGGGTCCGGGCACCGCGAGCACGTCCGGGATGCCTTCGACGGCGAGGAAGGTGGTGACGATCGGCTTGCCGCTGTCGCTGGCGGCGTCCCGCAGCGCCTTCGCGTACGGCTCCGGGTCCATCGCGACGGGCGGAACGAACACCGCGATCACCGAGTCCACCGCGGGATTCTCGATCGCGGCCCGCACCGCGCCCGCGAACTGGTCCGGGGTGGCCTGCGGCCCGAGGTCGACCGGGTCGGCCGCCTCGAGTCCCTCGGACCGGGCGGCGTCGACGGCGAGCAACCCGAGTGCCGACGAGTTGCCGACCACCGCCAGCCGCGGCCCCGAGGGCAGCGGCTGGTAGCCGAACAACACGGCGCAGTCGAAGAGTTGGGCGATCGATCCGACCTGGACCACGCCTGCCTGTGCGAACAGGTCGGAGACGATGGAGTCGTCGATCTCGACGGAGGTCGCCTTGAGCGCGGTCGGGACGGCGTGCCGCCCGGACTTGACCGCGACGACCGGCTTGTTGCGGGCCACCCGCCGCGCGATGCGGGAGAACTTGCGCGGGTTGCCGAACGACTCCAGGTACAGCAGCACCACCTCGGTGTCGGGGTCGCTGTCCCAGTACTGCAGCAGGTCGTTGCCGGAGACGTCGGCGCGGTTGCCCGCCGAGACGAATGTCGACAGCCCGAGTTTCCTGCGTGCGGCCTCGTCGAGGATCGCGATGCCGAGGGCGCCGGACTGGCAGAAGAAGCCGACCTTCCCGCCGTGCGGAAGGACCGGGGCCAGGGTCGCGTTCAACTGGACCGCGGTGTGGGTGTTCGCGACGCCGAGCGCGTTCGGGCCGACCAGGCGCATGCCGTGGGCGCGGGCCGCGTGCACGAGTCGGCGTTCGGAGTCGTAGCCGTCCGAACCGGTCTCGCTGAACCCGGAGGAGACGACGACCAGCGCCTTGACGCCCTTGGCGAGGCAGTCGTCGAGGACCGCGTCGATCGCCTCGGCGGGCACCGCGACGACCGCGAGGTCCACGTCGTCGGGGATGTCGCGGACCGAGGGATAGGCCCGGACCCCGCGCACCGACCGGTGTTCGGCGTTGACCGGGTACACCGGACCGGCGAAGCCGGCCTCGAGGAGGTTGCGGAGCACCGCATTGCCCACCTTGGCGTCGTCGGTGGACGCACCGATCACCGCAACCGACTGGGGGCTGAGCAGGTTGCGGACGCTGCGCGCCTCGGCGGCGCGTTCGCGGGCGTTGCGCACCGTCAGCAGCGCCTCGGTGGGGTCGATGGCGAACTCGAGGCGCAGCACCCCGCCCTCGAAGCTGCGGCTGACCTGGTACCCGGCCTCCCGGAACACGCTGACCATGTTGCGGTTCTCGGCGAGCACCTCGGCAACGAACATCGTCAGGTGGTTCTCGGCGGCCGCGCCAGCGAGGTGCTCGAGCAGGATCGGGCCGAGGCCGCGGCCCTGGTGTTCGTCGGCGACGACGAATGCGACCTCGGCGGAGAGTCCGTCGCCGACGTCGAGCAGGCGCTCGTACCGCCCGACCGCGATGATGTCGTCGCCGAGGATCGCGACGAACGCGACCCGGTTGTGGTGGTCGACGGTGGTGAAGCGCACGAGGTCGCGCTGGGACATCGTCGGGTAGGGCCCGAAGTAGCGCAGGTACCGGGTCCGTTCGGACAGCTTGGCGTGGAACGCGATGAGCCGGTCGGCGTCGGCGGGGGTGATCGGCCGCAGGTGCACGGCGCCGCCGTCGGTCGCGAGCACATCCGCGATCCAGTGCGCGGGGAACGCCGGGCGCTGGGTCCGGTCGGGAAGGGGCTGGTCAGTCACGAGGGTCCTCCGGGTCCAGGCCGAGCAGCGGGAAACTCGCCCTGCGGGTGGCGATGATCGCGGCGTCGACCCGGACCAGCGCCCGGTCGACGGTGTCGTTGCCGGTCTCGGGTGTCCCGCCCGGCCCGTCCCACGACAGGTGGCCCGCGTCGCCGCCGTCGCTCATCGTGGTCGGCACCTCGACGGACGGGGCAAGCGCGGCGACCCGGTCCCGCCACGGCCCCGGCACGGCGGTCGCCGGGTCGAGGTCGCGGCCGAGCGCGGTGGCGATCAGGTGGGTCCAGGCGCGGGGCACGACCCGCACCAGCCCGTAGCCGCCGCCGCCGACCGCGATCCAGCGTCCGTCCGCGTACCGGTCGGCCAGGTCGCGCATGGCGCGGAACGCGGCGCGCTGCCCGTCGACGGTGAGCGAGAGGTCCGCGAGCGGGTCCTCACGATGGTTGTCGACGCCGCACTGGCTGATCACGATCTGCGGCTGGAACGCGGCGACGACGCCGGGAACCACGGCGTGGAATGCCCTCAGCCACACCGCATCCACCGTCCCGGGCAGGACCGGAATGTTGACCGAGGTGCCCTCCCCCGCACCGGAGCCGACCTCGCTGGACCAGCCGGTGTTGGGCCACAGGGTGGCCGGGTGCTGGTGAATGGACACCGTCAGCACCCGCGGATCACCGAGAAACGCGTGCTGCACGCCGTCGCCGTGGTGGGCATCGACATCGAGGTACGCGATCCGGTCGAATCCGTTGTCCAGCAACCAGGAGATGGCGATCGCCGCGTCGTTGTACACGCAGAAGCCGGAGGCCCAGTCCGCCATCGCGTGGTGCATCCCGCCACCGATGCTCACCGCGCGCCGGGTTCGCCCGGCCGCGACCTCGCGGGCCGCGGCGAGGGTGCCGCCCGCGAGGATCGCGCTGGCCTCGTGCATGTGCGGGAAGATCGGGTTGTCCTCGCTGCCCAGCCCGTGCGGCGCTGCCTCCCCGTCGGCGCGGGCGTCGGCGAGCCCCTGCACCGGTCCCGCGCCCGCCGCCTTCACCGCCGCGATGTAACCGGGGGTGTGGATCCGCAGGAGGTCCGCGTCGGTCGCGGGGTGGGGTGCGACGATCTCGGCACCCTCGATCAGGCCAAGCCCGCGCGCGAGTGACATCGTCAGGTCCAGCCGCGTCGGGTTCATCGGATGGTCCGCGCTCCACCGATAGTCGAGATAGTCGGGGCTCCACACGACGACGCCGTCGGCACCGGTGCCCGTCAGGGGGGAAGGGGGCGAGTCGGCCATGCCGTCACGCTACTGTCGCCGGGCGGGAAGGCGCGAGCGGCGCACGGCGTTGTACGGCAGGTGCAGCGTGTGGTGTCAGTCGCAGCCGCGGCGCGTGAGGCACTGATTCGTCGGATCACCCCGGTAGAATTGCCGGGAACGAAGGGGCGTGAGCGTGAAGGATCTGGTCGACACAACGGAGATGTACCTCCGGACGATCTACGACCTTGAAGAGGAAGGCGTCGTGCCGTTGCGGGCACGCATCGCCGAGCGGCTTGAGCAGAGCGGGCCGACGGTCAGCCAGACGGTGGCGCGGATGGAGCGCGACGGGCTGCTGCTGGTTGCCGGCGACCGGCACCTGGAGCTGACCGAGAAGGGCCGTGATCTCGCGATCGCGGTGATGCGCAAGCATCGTCTCGCGGAACGGTTGCTGGTCGACGTGATCGGACTCGAGTGGGATCAGGTGCACGCCGAGGCGTGCCGCTGGGAGCACGTGATGAGCGAGGAGGTCGAGCGCAGGCTGGTGAAGGTGCTCAACAACCCGACCACGTCGCCGTACGGCAACCCGATCCCGGGTCTCGCTCAGCTCGGCCTCGACGCCGAGGTGGGTGCCGAGTCGTTGATCCGGTTGACCGAGGTTCCCACCGGGCAGCCCACCGCGGTGGTGGTCCGCAGGCTCGCCGAGCACGTGCAGTCGGACCCCGAGATCATCTCGCAGCTGCGCGATGCCGGTGTGGTGCCGAACGCCCGGGTGACGGTCGAGACCCATCCGGACTCGGTGACGATCACCGTTCCCGGACACGAGGGTGTCGACCTGCCCGCGGAGATGGCGCACGCCGTCCAGGTCAAGCAGGTCTGATCGCGTGCGACTTCTGGTCACCGGCGGTGCCGGTTACGTGGGCAGTGTGTGCGCAACGGTGTTGCTCGAACGCGGTCACGACGTGGTGGTGATCGACGACCTGTCGACCGGCAACGCGGATGCGGTGCCCGCTGGCGCGGTGTTCGTCGAGGGCGACGTCGCCGCGGTGGCGGGCCGGGTCCTCGGCGAGGGCCCGGGTTTCGACGGGGTCCTGCACTTCGCGGCGCAGTCGCTGGTCGGTGAGTCGGTGCTCGAGCCGGCGAAGTACTGGCAGGGCAACGTCGTGACCACCCTCGCGCTGCTGGAGGCGATGCGCACGTCCGGCACTCCGCGGCTGGTGTTCTCGTCGACGGCCGCCACGTACGGCGAACCCGATCGCACGCCCATCACCGAGGACGATCCGACGCGGCCGACCAACCCGTACGGGGCAACGAAGCTGGCGATCGACCATGCCATCACCTCGTACGCCGCCGCGTACGGTCTGGCGGCGACCAGCCTGCGCTACTTCAATGTCGCGGGCGCCTACCGCGGCGCTGGCGAGAACCGCGTCGTGGAAACGCATCTCATCCCGCTGGTGCTCCAGGTCGCGCTCGGGCAGCGAGACAAGATCTCGGTGTTCGGCACCGACTGGCCGACGCCGGACGGCACCGCGGTCCGGGACTACATCCACGTTCTCGACCTTGCCGAAGCGCACCTGCTGGCCCTCGACAACGCCGTCGCCGGAACGCATTCGGTCTACAACCTCGGTAGCGGTGCGGGTTTCAGTGTTCGCGAAGTGATTTCGGCATGCCGCCGGGTGACCGGGCTGCCGATCTCCGCGGAGGACGCGCCGCGACGCGCGGGCGACCCCGCGGTCCTCGTCGCGTCGAGCGAGAAGGCGATCGCCGACCTCGGCTGGCGGCCGAAGCACACCGATCTCGACGAGATCGTCTCGGACGCCTGGACGTACCTGCAGGATCTCGGGGACCGCTCGCACGCCGCCCAGCGCGGGTAGCCACCGAAGGCGGGCATTCGCCGACGCCGCTGCGGCACGGCATGCGATGCTCCACAGCATTCCCGTAGCCGGGCGTCGGCCCCGCCTACCCGCGTGCCAGCAAAGGACCGTGTCCGTGGCGAAATCCACTCGTGCGCTCGGGGGATCGACGGTGCGTGCACTGTTGATCCCCCTTGCGGCACTGCTTCTCCTCACCGCTCCCCCCGCCGCGGCGGCCCCCGGTTCCACCGCGCCGGACCTTGGCAGCGCGTCGGGATCGGTCGCGCCCGGCGATCTGGCGAGCGCGGACAACCCCGACTGGATGAGTCTGCTGCCCGACGACGTCGGGCTGTCCGAACTGTCCCTGCCCGGCACGCACGACACGATGGCGCACCGCGGGTCGATCTTCGCGCAGACGCAAGACGCCGACCTCCCGACCCAGTTGCGGGCGGGGGTCCGGGTCCTCGATGTCCGGACCCGGCACTTCCGGGACGCCTTCCCGATCCACCACGGCATCGAGTACCTCGACAGCACCTTCACCGACGTCGTCGTTCAGGTCACCGACTTCCTCCGCAGCCATCCGACCGAGGCGGTGGTCATGCGTCTCAAGGAGGAGTACACGGCCGCCGAGAACACCCGCACCTATGAGGACACCCTGCGGTGGTACATCGACGCCGACCCCGCAACCCGGGACCGGTTGCAGCAGCACCTGTGGCGGCCACCCGCGGGCGGGGGCGACTCCATCCCGACCCTCGGTGCGGCCCGCGGGAAGGTGGTGCTGCTCCAGAACTTCGCGGCGGCGGCGACGTACGGTCCGCGGTGGGGCGGTGACGCGATGGACATCCAGGACAGCTACGAGCTCACCGGCCTCGACGACCTCGACCGCAAGTGGGACCTGATCCGCACCCAGTTCGACCGGGCCGCGGCCGGTCCCGGCGAGACGTTCTTCGTGAATCACCTCAGCGCCACCGGCGTTCCCGCCGCGCTGGTGACGGGCACCGTGCCGGTGACCGTCGCGCGCGGGGTGCCCGGCGTGACCGGGATCCTCGACCGCACCGAGGACCACCTCGCCGAGCACCCGACCGGACGCACGGGCGTCGTGATGGCAGACTTCCCGACCGCCGACCTGGTCGACGCGCTGGTCGACCGCAACTTCCGCTGACCGCACCCGGTCACGCGCGCTCCCGTTCGACCGGGGGCAGGGCGACGCCGAGGTCCGCGGCGGCCCGGTGTCCGGTTCCGGCAAGGTCGGCGATCTTGCCGGGGCGGATGCCGGTGGCGAGCGCGTGATCGAGGAGCCCCGCCAGTCGATGGTCGGGGTTCGCGGCGAGCGCCGCGGCCAACGCGACCCCGGCCAGCGGGCCGTTGCCGCGGACGTAGCTGCTGAACCCGAGCAGTGCCGCTGGCTCGGCCCGTGCGGGTCCGGGCAGGGCCCGCGCCAACACGATCCAGGTCTGGTCGGCGGCATCGGCCTCCGCGGTGACCGCCAACCCCAGCAGCGAGTCGCGGACGGCGGGGCGCTCCAGCACGACCGAGAGCGCGACGATCTCGTCGTCGGTGAGATACCCGGTCGACGCGACGGTGGCGATCCGGGTGAGCGCGAACTCGAGCGCCGCCCGGTCGCGTCGCGGGACGGCCCGGGAGGCGGGGTGGCGGGCGACGGCGAGCAGTCGCGCCATCCGCAGCCGGTCCCGCCGGGGCAGCGGATGCAGGATCCGCGCCAGCTCGGCCCGCGACGCGAGGATCGGGCGCCCCCGCAGCACCTGCTCGGCGGCCACCGTCGACGCGGTCGGATCGGGCAGTCGCCCGCACCGCGGATCGCCGAGGATCCCCCACCACGGTCGCCCCGCCTCGATCGAGGGCGTCGCGTGCACCGCGGTCAGCATCACCCCGGCCGCGATGAGCGCGGCCGCCGCACCGTCGACGAGGCCGGCGACGGCCGGGCCGAGCGTCCCGGGTTCGCGGTCGTCGACGACGACGGCGACCGCCATGCTCGCGTCGGACCGCGCGCACACCCGTGCGATCAGTTCGAGTCCGGCGCGGTCACCGGCGGTGACGTCCCCGGCCGGAAGGTCCTGCCGCATCACGGTCTGCACCGCCGTCGGGGTACCGCCGAGGCTGATCACCACGATGGACCGGTGCGGCCGGAAGCCGAGCATCGCGGGGATCGCGGCGATCAGGTCGCCGGGTTCGCTGATCCGCAGCCGCGGTTCGTCGTCGGGTGCGGGATTCGGTTGCCTGCGTGTCATGCCTGCACGGTCCCCGACCGGGGCGACCACCACCGGGCCACGGACGTCGAATCCGCCTGCCCTGTGGACGAATTCCCGCGTCTTCCACAGCTGATGCCGCCGGGGTTTACTTTGCCGCCGCGGTGACCTTCTGGACGGTCTCGGTGAACAGCTGGTCCAGCGTCACCGAGTCGGGTGTGCCTGCGCCGAAGGACATGTGTGTCGCGGAGATGCGCACGTCGTCGACCTGGGCGAACAGCTTGAGCATCGACTGGGTGACGGTGCGGTCGGGGGTGCCGGAGGTAACCGTCTGCCGCAGCGCCAGCGTGTCGTCCGCGTTGAGCGGGGGCGCGGGCAGCACCGTGGTGGCGACCGTCGCCGTCGCGCCGCTCTTCGTCGTGGTCAGCTCCAGGCATTGGTCGATCTCGTTCGCCCGCACCGACAGCGGGGTGTCGACCCGGGTCAGTTCCACGGAGACGGTCGCCCGCGCGTCGTTGTCGGTGCCCACGATCAGGGCGGTGGCGTCCGGACCGAAGTTCTGCGGCGGGGGCTTGCACCCGGCCGGGTCAACCTTGGCGCCCGCCGGAATCCCGTCCAGGTCGGCGGCGGCCTGCTCCACCGCCTGCTCCGGCAGCACCAGGGCCTGGTAGGGCGCCGGGAAGTCGTCCGGGGCGGGCAGCATCGACGCCAGCGGCGCCTCGACCCGGTCCGCGGTGCCCGCCGCGGGAGTTGCCGCTCCCCCGACCGGTTCGGCGACACCCGAGACGTGCGAGGAGCATCCGGCGACCACCAGGGTGGCGGCGGCCGCTCCGGCCATCAGCATTCGGCGAGTCAACGACGGTCCTCTCGGGTTGCGGGCGGATGCGTCAACTCTGCCAGGTCGGGACCGCGGGGACGACCCGAGCGCGGCGCGGCGCGTCCCCGCACCGGCGACACGGGAATGATGTGTCCGCGCGTCACGTTGACTGATGCAATCGGGCGTGGGACCGGGGTGATCGCCCCGGCCGGCCGGTGAGGGACACTGGTCGGCAACGTAAACGCGAAGGGGTTTGACGATGGACGAGCAGTCGGGCATGTACGAGCTGGAGTTCCCGGCCCCGGTGGTGTCCGCGCACGACGGCAGCGGCCCGGTGCTGGTGCACGGCCTGGAGGGCTACTCCGACGCAGGTCATGCCGTGAAGCTCGCGACGACGCACCTGCGGGAGAGCCTGGAAACCGAACTGGTCGCGTCGTTCGCGGTGGACGAGCTGATCGACTACCGGTCCCGGCGACCCACGATGACGTTCACGGCGAATCACTTCACCGACTACGACGCCCCCGAGCTCAACCTGTACGCGGTCCGGGACACCGAGGGCACCCCGTTTCTGCTGCTGTCCGGGTTGGAACCGGACCTGAAGTGGAATCGGTTCACCACCGCCGTCCGGCTGCTCGCCGAGCAGCTCGGCGTCCGCCGCACGATCGGGCTCAACGCGATCCCGATGGCGGTGCCGCACACCCGGCCGATGGGAGTGACCGCGCACTCGGCGAACCCGGATCTGGTCGGCGAGAACGAGGGCTGGCCCGGCGATCTGCGCATCCCGGGCAGCGCGTCCTCGCTGTTGGAGCTGCGGATGTCCCAGCACGGGCACGAGTCGATGGGCTACTCCGTGCACGTGCCGCACTACCTGGCACAGGCCGACTACCCGGCGGCGGCGGAGACGCTGCTCGAACGCGTCGGCGAGGCGGGCGGGCTGGTGCTGCCGCTGGCCGCGCTCGGCGAGGCAGCGGCCCGCGTCCGGGAACAGGTCGACGCCCAGGTGAACGGGAACGAGGAGGTCGAGTCGGTGGTGCGGGCGCTCGAGCGCCAGTACGACAGCTATGTGACCGCGCAGGAACAGCAGTCGAGCCTGCTGGCGACGGAGAGTGAGCTGCCGAGTGGGGACGAGCTTGGCGCCGAGTTTGAGCGCTTCCTCGCCGAGCTCGACGCCGACGGTGACGCCCCCGACCAGGGCGGCGAGCCCGGCGAGCGCAACATGTGAATCCGTTTTACAGTTATCCGGCGCGCACAGGAGTTCATCTATACGATCGTCCAGATCATCGACTGGGTAGGTCGGCCAACGAAATACCGGCCGACGGACGACAGGAGCGAGACATGGGCGGAGACCGCACCCGCGCACTGCGCACGGTTCCGGACACCGAACCGCGGCTGTCGTTCCGGACCGTGCACGGGTATCGACGCGCGTTCCGGATCGCGGGCAGCGGACCTGCCCTGCTCCTCATTCACGGGATCGGCGACAACTCCGCGACGTGGAACGAGGTCATCCCGCACCTGGCGAAGAACTTCACGGTGATCGCGCCGGATCTGCTCGGGCACGGCCGCTCCGACAAGCCCCGTGCCGACTACTCCATCGCGGCATACGCGAACGGCATCCGGGACCTGCAGACCGTCCTCGGATTTGACCGAGCAACGGTGGTCGGGCATTCCCTCGGCGGCGGGGTGGCGCTGCAGTTCGCGTACCAATTCCCGCAGATGGTCGAGCGTCTGGTCGTCGTCGCCCCCGGCGGTGTCACCAAGGACGTCAACCCGGCGCTGCGGTTCGCGTCGCTGCCGATCGCGAACGAGGCGATGCGCCTGCTTCAGGTCCCCGGTGCGCTCACCCTGATCGGGGCGCTCGGGCAGATCGCCGACCAGCTCTACCGCGGCCCGTTCCGCAGCGTCGCCCTCTTCCACGACGCCCCCGACCTGGTGCGGGTGCTGCGTTCCCTGCCCGATCCCACCGCGAGGGACGCCTTCCTGCGGACCCTGCGCGCCGTCGTGGACTGGCGCGGGCAGGTGGTGACGATGCTGGACCGGTGCTACCTGACCGCGGACCTCCCGGTGCAGATCATCTGGGGTGACCGGGACGCCGTCATCCCCGTGAGCCACGCGCACCTCGCGCACGCCGCGCTGCCGCACTCGCGGTTGGAGATCTTCCCCGACAGCGGCCACTTCCCGTTCCACGACGACCCGATCCGCTTCCTGCAGGTGGTGGAGGACTTCGTCGCAACAACCCGTCCGCTGGAGTTCGACCGCGACCGATGGCGGCAGACGCTCCTCGACGGCGTCGGCGAATCGAGCATCGCCGGGTCCAGCGCGGCCAGGGAGGCGGTCCTCGACGCGATGGGGGCGGACGAGCGCAGCGCGACCTGACCGGTCCCTACGCGGAAGGGAGCGACCATGCTGTCCTGGATCGGACTCGCGCTCGCCTGGGTCGGAGCGCTGGGCATCCTCGGGATCGGCATCGCCTATCTCGCCAAGAACGCGGGCAACGCCGCCGGATTCGGCCTTCCCACCAGCCTCGCACCCGAGGCCCGCGGCTGGTGGCAGGTGAAGGGCATTCGGGACGCCACCACCGGAATCCTGGGGATCGTCTTCATTCTCGCCGCCCGCGACCAGCTTGCACTCCTACTCCTGGTGCTGGCCCTGATCCCGCTCGGGGACATGGTCATCGTGCTCGCCAACGGGGGAAACCGGAAGTCCGCGTACGGAATCCACGGGGCAACCGCGGTCGCGATGCTGGTTGCCGCCGGACTGCTCACCGTCTGACCCCTCAAGCGAGGAACGAGGCGAGCGTCGAGTACGCAGCCAGGGCCCCTCCGGCGACCGATAGCCTGTACCGGTGCTCCTTTCCGATCTGATCCCCGACTCCCCCGACGCCGACTCGCTCTTCGATGCCTTCGCGGGGTGGGCGTCCGGGCGCGGGCTGACGCTCTACCCGGCGCAGGAGGAGTCGCTGATCGAGATCGTGTCCGGCGCGAACGTCATCCTGTCCACCCCGACCGGGTCCGGGAAGTCGATGGTCGCGATCGGAGCGCACTTCGCGGCCCTCGCGGACGGCCGCCGCACCTTCTACACCGCGCCGATCAAGGCCCTGGTCAGTGAGAAGTTCTTCGCGTTGTGCGAGGTGTTCGGCGCCGAGAACGTCGGCATGATGACCGGCGACGCGTCGGTGAACTCGCAGGCACCGATCGTGTGCGCGACCGCGGAGATCGTCGCGAACCTGGCGTTGCGGCAGGGCGCCGACTCGGACATCGGCCAGGTGGTGATGGACGAGTTCCACTACTACTCGGAGCCGGACCGCGGCTGGGCATGGCAGGTTCCGCTGATCGAACTGCCGAACGCGCAGTTCCTGCTGATGTCCGCGACCCTCGGCGATGTTTCCTTCTTCCGTGACGACCTGACCCGCCGCACCGGGCGGCCGACGACCGTGGTCGGGGGCACGCAGCGGCCGGTGCCGCTGACGTTCTCGTACGCGAAGTCGCCGATCGGCGAGACCATCGAGGAACTCGTCACCACCCACCAAGCGCCGGTGTACGTGGTGCATTTCACCCAGGCCGCCGCGCTGGAACGCGCGCAGGCGTTGACGAGCGTCAACATGTGCTCGAAGGAGGAGAAGGCCGCGATCGCCGAGGCGATTGGCGCGTTCCGGTTCACCACCGGTTTCGGCAGGACGCTGTCGCGGCTGGTGCGGCACGGCATCGGCGTCCATCACGCGGGCATGCTGCCGAAGTACCGGCGCCTGGTCGAACGGCTCGCGCAGGACGGACTGCTCAAGGTCATCTGCGGCACCGACACCCTCGGCGTGGGCATCAACGTCCCGATCCGCACCGTGCTGATGACCGGACTCACGAAGTACGACGGCACCCGCACCCGACACCTGCGGGCCCGCGAGTTCCACCAGATCGCCGGGCGCGCAGGCCGGGCCGGGTTCGACACGATGGGCACCGTGGTGGTGCAGGCACCCGAGCACGAGATCGAGAACCACCGCCTGGTCCTCAAGGCGGGCGACGATCCGAAGAAGCTCAAGAAGATTCAGCGCAAGAAGCCGCCGGAGGGGTTTGTGTCGTGGGGTGAACCGACGTTCGAGCGGCTCGTCGCGGCTGCCCCCGAACAGCTCGTCTCCCGGTTCCGGGTGTCGAATTCGATGCTGCTCAACGTGATCGCCCGGCCCGGCAACTGCTTCACCGCGATGCGGCATCTGCTCGAGGACAGTCACGAGGCGCGGCCGAAGCAGTTGGGGCACATTCGGCGGGCCATCGCCCTGTACCGGGGGCTGCTGCAGGCCGGGATCGTCGAGCAGCTCGACACGCCGGACGAGAACGGCTCGTGGGCCCGCCTGACCGTCGACCTGCAGCGGGACTTCGCCCTGAACCAGCCGCTGTCCCCGTTCGCGCTGGCCGCGATCGACCTGCTCGACTCCGGCGCGGTCACCTATGCGTTGGACGTGGTGTCGGTGATCGAATCGACGCTCGACGATCCGCGGCAGATCCTGATGGCGCAGCAGCATTCCGCCCGCGGCGAGGCCGTGCAGCAGATGAAGGCCGACGGCATCGAGTACGAGGAGCGGATGGAGCTCCTCGAGGACGTCACCTGGCCGAAGCCGCTCGAGGAACTGCTCTACCCCGCCTTCGAGACCTACCGCGGCGGGCATCCGTGGGTGTCGGAGTTCGCGCTGTCCCCGAAGTCAGTGGTGCGGGACATGATCGAGAAGGCGATGACGTTCGCGGACCTGGTCGGCCACTACGGGCTGGCCCGGTCCGAGGGGCTGGTGCTCCGGTACCTCGCCGACGCCTACCGCGCGCTGCGGCAGACGGTGCCGGAGTCGGCGCGCACCGAGGAGTTCGACGACCTCGTCGAGTGGCTCGGCGAGCTGATCCGGCAGGTGGACTCGTCGCTGCTCGACGAGTGGGAGCAGCTGACGAACCCGGGCGTCGAATCCGACGACCAGCAGGTCGCGTTCGGCGCCGACATCCCGCGCCCGGTCACGGCGAATGTCCGCGCGTTCACCGTGATGGTCCGCAACGCGATGTTCAAACGGATCGAACTGGCGTCGCGCCGCCGGTGGGAGGTGTTGGCGGAGTTGGGTGACGGGCTCGACGCCGACGACTGGGCCGACCTGATGGAGCTGTACTTCGACGAGTACGCCGAGATCGGCACCGGCCCCGACGCCCGCGGCCCGCAGCTGTTCACCGTCACCCGCGAGGCGGACCTGTGGCGGGTGCGTCAGACCATCGCCGACCCGAACGGCGACCACGGCTGGGCGCTGCTCGCCGAGGTGAACCTCGCCGAGTCCGACGCCGCAGGCGAGGTGGTGTTCGACGAGTTCGAGGTGGTCGAGGGGTAGCAGGCGAGCGGCGCGACCGCGTCAGTTCGGCCCGTAACTGTCCTGCCTGGGCCCGTAGCTGTCCTGCTTCGGGCCGTAGTCGCTGCGGTCCGGTCCGTAGCTGTCCTGCTTCGGGCCGTAGTCGCTGCGATCGGGTCCGATCTGATTGGTGGTCGGCGCGGGCGGCGGAACCTCGGTGGTCTCCGGGACCGGCTCCGGGGCTGGCGCCTCCGGGACCGCGGCGACGGCGGGCTGCGGTGGCTCCCACTGCTCCGCGGTCGGTTCCGGTTCGGCCTGTTGCGTCGGCGCCGCCGCCGGTTCCGGGGTCGGACCGATCCCGGCCAGGCCCCCGGCGATCACCAGATCCGCGACGAAGTCGGCGGGGGTTCCGGTGCCCTGCACGACGGCGGAGTCGCCTGCCTCGAGATCGGTGACGGCGTCGCCGCGCAGCGTCACCACGCGGGTGCCCGGCGTGGTCCGGACGTTGACCCGGGTGCCGTCGGCGGTCCGCAGCACGAACGACGTCCCGCTGACGGTGTCGAGCGTGCCGGACGACGCGAGGAACTGCCCCGGACCTGGCACCGGCGCGGGAGTCGTCGTCGGAGCGGCCGCCGCGGCGGCGGGCGCGGGCGCGGATCCCGACCCGCCGGACC
Source organism: Rhodococcus sp. NPDC058505 (assembly GCF_042720095.1). NCBI lineage: Bacteria > Bacillati > Actinomycetota > Actinomycetes > Mycobacteriales > Nocardiaceae > Rhodococcus > Rhodococcus sp. NPDC058505. The sequence continues at coordinate 111,119 of NZ_JBHXNB010000010.1, read as the reverse complement.
CGACGAGGTAGCCGGCGAACGCACCGACGACCAGCGCGGCCACCGAGGCGCCAGCGAGCACCGCCGCGCGCCGCCGTGACCCGCTGCCCGGTTCCGGCGCCGCGGTCGCCGACGCAGCCGGGGCCGGGGCAGCCGGGATCGGGGCAGCCTGCGCCTGGGTGGTCGGCAGGTCACTCGTCGGCACGTAGTTGGTCGGCACGTCGCTCGTCGGCGCGTAGCTGGTCGGCACGTCGCTCGTCGGCACATGGCTCGTCGGCATCTGGCTCGTCGGCACCGGCTGCGCGGCATCCACGCGCGGAATCACCTCGGTTGGATCCGAACTCATGTCATGCGGGTTCGACACGGGTGGAGCTCCTCATCACTGGTGACGGTCTCACTTCGGACGTGACCGGGTGCTCCCGGGCACGGACGGCTACATCGGCCCCCTGCCGGGGCGTGTTACTCGCCGAAAGGTCAGTCCTGCGGGTGCAGGATCGGCTTCGCGCGCCGCTGCTGACGGTTCGACGCCTCCCGCTGCGCCGCCTGCTGCTCGCGAATCCGCTTGTCCTCCTTGCGGACCTCGACGAGGTTGGCGCGCTCGGCGACCAGCCAGTCCGGCTGGTCGGCCAGCAGCGCGTCGATCTGCTCGGTGGTCAACGCCTCGGCGACGCCGCCGCGCGTGAGTCCGGCGATCGTGACACCGAGCTTCGCGGCGACGACATTCTTCGGGTGCGGGCCGTCGGCACGCAGGTCCTGCAGCCACTGCGGCGGGTTCGCCCGCAGGTCTGCGAGCTCCTCGCGGGAGACGACGCCGTCACGGAACTCGGCGGGGGTCGCCTCGAGGTACACGTCCAGCTTCTTCGCGGCTGTCGCCGGCTTCATCGTCTGGGGTGTCTTCTGCGCACTCATGGGTCAAGGGTATCGACCGGTAATCTGGCGGAATGACCGAGCCCGCCCCCTCCGCCCCGTTCCGGCTCGCGTACGTGCCCGGCGTCACCCCCGCCAAGTGGGTGCGGATCTGGGGCGAACGCATGCCGGACGTCCGCCTCGAACTGGTCGCGGCGACCGAGTCCGCCGCCCCGACGCTGCTCCGGGACGGTGGCGCGGACGCGGCCCTGGTGCGGTTGCCGATCGACAGCGGCGAGCTCAGCGTGATCGCGCTGTACGAGGAGACACCGGTCGTGGTGGTGCCGAAGGACCACGTGGTCACCGCCGCCGACGCGGTGTCGACCGCGGACCTGACCGATGAGATCGTGCTGCATCCGCTCGACGACATGCTCGAGTGGGCGGTGCGGCCGGGGACGGCGGCCGGGCACCGTCCCGACACCATCGCCGATGCGGTCGAACTGGTCGCGGCCGGTGTCGGCGTGCTGGTGGTGCCGCAGTCCCTGGCGCGGCTGCACCATCGCAAGGATCTGACGTACCGGACGGTCACCGACGCGCCGGTCTCCCCCGTCGCGCTGGCCTGGCCCGCCGCCCGGACGACGGACCTGGTCGAGGAGTTCGTCGGCATCGTCCGCGGCCGCAGCGTCAACAGCTCGCGTGGCCGCGGCGCACCCGAGCCGGCACCGAAGCGCACCGCGTCGCAGAAGTCCGCGGCCAAGCAGGCCGCCCGGGTCGCGGCGGGCAAAGTCCCGCCGCAGAAGCCGAAGCCGAAGCAGAAGCCGAAGCGCGGCAGGCGCTGACGCGCCCGTGAGTCCTTCTGGCCCACACCGGGACCGAAAAGACTCACGGGCGCCGCAGGCGCCTACACGGACAGGATCATCGCGATGCCCTGGCCGCCGCCGCCGCAGAGGGCCGCGGCGCCGACACCGCCCCCGGCGGCCTTGAGCGAATGCGCCAGCGACAGCGCGATCCGGGCACCGGACATGCCGACCGGGTGCCCGACCGCGATCGCGCCGCCGTGGATGTTCACCTTGTCGGCGTCGACACCGAGCTGACGGATCGACGCGATCGACACACCGGCGAACGCCTCGTTGATCTCCAGCAGGTCGAGGTCCGCGACCGTGGTCTCGCCGTCCCGCTTGAGCGCGGCCTCGATCGCGTTCGCCGGCTGGTGCAGCAGCGAGGTGTCCGGTCCTGCGACCAGTGCGTGCGCCCGGATCTCGGCGAGCCATTCGATGCCGCGGGCCTCGGCGACGTCCTTGCGCATGACCACGACGGCGGCGGCGCCGTCGGACAGCTGCGACGACGCGCCCGCGGTGATGGTGCCGTCCTTCGCGAACGCCGGGCGCAGCTTGCCGAGGGACTCGACGGTGGTCGCCTCGCGGATGCCCTCGTCGGCGGACACGGTGACGGTGCCCTTGCGGGAGGCGATCTCCACCGGCGCAATCTCGGCGGCGAACGCGCCGGAGGCGGTGGCCTCGGCGGCGAGGCGGTGTGAGCGGGCCGCGAACTCGTCCTGCTCGGCGCGGGTGATGTTCTCCGACGCCTGGTAGCTCTCGGTGGAGGCGCCCATCGAGACCCCGTCGAACGCGCACACGAGCGCGTCGCGGTCGAGGGCGTCCTCAAAGCCGGTGGAACCGTACTTCAGGCCCTGACGGGCGCCGCGCACCAGGTAGGGGGCGTTGGTCATCGATTCCATGCCGCCGGCGACGACGACGTCCGCGGCGCCGGTCGCGATCAGCCGGTCGGCCTGCATGATGGCCTCAAGCCCGGACAGGCACAGGTTGTTCACGGTGGTGGCGGGCACGGTCATCGGCAGGCCCGCGGCGACCGCCGCCTGCCGCGCCGGGTTGGGGCCGACACCGGCCTGCACGACGGTGCCCATGACCACGGCGTCGACGCCGTCGGTTCCGACGCCCGCACGCTCGATCGCGGCGGCGATCGCTCGGCCGCCGAGGTCCGCCGCCGTCAGCGACGCCAACGCGCCGGACAGCTTGCCGATCGGGGTCCGCGCCCCCGCAACGATGACACTGGTGCTCACGCCTGTTCTCTCCTTCGTCGCTCCCTCGAAGCCGTCGCCGACCCGAGCGCCGCACGTCACGCGCGTGCTTCGTCCATCCTTCCATCCGCGTCGCACCCGCGGGCGCCTGCCACCGCCCGTCGATCACGGTCCGCGGCGGGGGCGCCGTCAGAAGCGGATCCCGGCGGGCGCGATCGAGGTGATCAGGTCCGCGAGCCGCTCGTATGCCTCGACCCGACTGCTCGACGCCCGGAACACCAGGCCGACGGTGCGGCCGGGGGCGGGGGCGGCGAATCGCGCGGTCGCGAGGCCGCCGCGGGCGGCCTCGACCGCCACCGCCGACGCGGGCACCAGGGTGACACCGAGACCGCCCGCCACGCACTGCACGACGGTGGTCAGCGAGGTGGCGCGGGTGTCCCCCGCGATCGGGTGGGCGTCCACCGAGCGGCACAGGTCGAGGGTCTGATCGCGCAGGCAGTGGCCCTCGTCGAGCAGCAGCAGGGGCAACTCGTCGAGCGCCCCCGGTGCCAGGTCGGCGCGCCCGGCCAGCTCGTGCCCCGGCGGCACCACCAACACGAATTCCTCGGTGTACAGCGGCATCTCGGCCATCCCGGACGCCTCCGACGGTAGTGCGAGGACGGCGACGTCGAGGTCACCGGAGCGGAGGGCGTCGAGAAGGCGGGCGGTCTGGTCCTCGACCACCTGCGGGGTGACCGCGGGCAGTTCGGCACGCAGCGCGGGCAGCAGGGCGGGCAGCACGTAGGGGGCGATCGTCGGAATCAGCCCGATCCGCAACGGTCCGGACAACGCGTGACCGACCCCGGCTGCCGTCGCGACGAATCCGTCGGCGGCGTCCAGGATCTGCTTGGCCTGCGCGAGCAGGGTCTCCCCCGCGGGGGTGACCAGGACCCGGCGGGTGCTGCGTTCGATGAGCTGCACACCGAGACCGTTCTCGAGCGCCGCCAGCGCCTGCGAGAGTGTGGGCTGACTCACACCGAGTCGGGTTGCGGCGGTGCCGAAGTGGCGACATTCGGCGACCGCGACGAAGGCACGCAGCTGCGACAGTGTCGGTTGATAAGTCTGATCGGGCACGCCTATCAGTGTAGTGACTTCTATCGCCTTTACCTTTTGAAGGGTTTCGGGCAGACTGGAGTCACCCCAGAAAGACGCGCTCGATCGCGGACGAAATCCAGCACAGGAGGACAGAACACACATGGCTCTGCTGACCATCGGCGACCAGTTCCCGGCGTACAACCTCAAGGCCGTCATCGGCGGCGACCTGTCCAAGGTCGACGCGCAGCAGCCCGACGACTACTTCACCCAGATCACGAGCGACGACTACGCGGGCAAGTGGCGGATCGTCTTCTTCTGGCCGAAGGACTTCACCTTCGTCTGCCCCACCGAGATCGCCGCCTTCGGCAAGCTCAACGAGGAGTTCGCGGACCGCGACGCGCAGGTGCTCGGCGCCTCCGTCGACAACGAGTTCGTGCACTTCCAGTGGCGCGCACAGCACGAGGACCTCAAGACCCTCCCCTTCCCGATGCTCTCGGATCTCAAGCGTGAGCTGGCCGAGGCCACCGGCGTCCTGAACGCCGACGGCGTCGCGGACCGCGCCACCTTCATCATCGACCCGAACAACGAGATCCAGTTTGTGTCCGTGACCGCCGGGTCCGTCGGCCGCAACGTCGACGAGGTCCTGCGCGTCCTCGACGCCCTGCAGTCCGACGAGCTGTGCGCCTGCAACTGGAAGAAGGGCGACCCGACCATCGACGCCGGCGCCCTGATGACCGAGGGCGTCTGACCATGAGCATCGAGAACCTGAAGAACTCCCTCCCCGAGTACGCCAAGGATCTCAAGCTCAACCTGGGCTCGCTCGCACGCTCGACCGAGCTCACCGAGCAGCAGCTGTGGGGCACGTTCCTCGCGGCGGCCGCGGCAACCAAGTCGGCGACCGTGTTGCGTGAGGTCGCCGAGGAGGCCGCCGACGTGCTGTCGGCGGAGGCGTACAACGCCGCGCTCGGTGCCGCGTCGATCATGGGCATGAACAACGTCGCCTACCGGGCCAAGGGCTACCTGGGCGACGACTACGCCCAGGTGCGGATGGGTCTGCGGATGAACATCATCGGCAACCCCGGTGTCGACAAGGTCGACTTCGAGCTGTGGAGCCTCGCGGTCTCCACGATCAACGGTTGCGAGCACTGCACCGTTGCGCACGACGCCGTCGTGCGCAAGGAGGGGCTGACCAAGGAGCAGGTCTTCGAGGCCGTCAAGGTCGCCGCGACCCTCCAGGGTGTCGCGCAGGCCGTCGCGGTCTCCGAGTCCCTGGCCGGGACGACCGCCTAGTCTCCCCCGCACCACGAAAGGTGCCCTTCGCGTGGACCGTTACGCGAAGGGCACCTTTCGTCGTCCCATCCGGCGGTATCGTTTGACAATGAGCATTCAGGTAGATGTGGTCCGGGTGTTCACCGATCCCGATGGGCGCCACGGGAATCCGCTCGGTATCGTCGACGCGGCCGCGGTACCGCCACCGGACAGACAGCGGGTGGCCGCCGACCTCGGGTTCAGCGAGACGATCTTCGTCGATCTGCCCGACCCGACAGCCACCTCCGCGACCGCCCAGATCTTCACCCCGGCAGCCGAAATCCCCTTCGCGGGTCACCCGACCGTAGGGCTGTCGTGGTGGCTGCGCGAACGCGGACTCCCGGTGGACACCCTCGAGGTGCGGGCCGGGCCGGTCGCCACCCGCACCGCCGACGGGTACACGTGGGTGCGGGCGAAGCCCGACTGGGCACCGGAGTTCACCCTGCACTGCCAGCCGGACAGCGCCGCCGTCCACGCCGTCGCCGCATCGAGCTTCGGCGACGGCCACCACTACGTCTGGGCGTGGGCGGGCGAGGGCGCGATCCACGCGCGCATGTTCGCCCCCGCGCTCGGCGTTCCCGAGGACGAGGCCACCGGCGCCGCCGCGGTCCGCATCACCGAGCACCTGCGGAGGGGCCTGCACATCACGCAGGGGCGGGGGTCGAAGATCGTCACCCGGCGCAGCCCGGACGGCTGGATCGAGGTCGGCGGCCGGGTGCAGCGCGACCGCCCGGTGACCGTGTGAACGGTCGCCGGGCGGTCGATGCTCGGTGGGCGGTCGCGCCGCCCCGCCGGATCAGGACAGCGTGAGGGTCTGCCCCGGGAAGATCAGGTCGAGGTTCTGCACCTGCTCGGCGAAGACCGACAGGTCGACCCCGTGCTCGGCGGCGATCTGCGAGAGGGTGTCACCGACCTGGACGACGTAGGTCGACGCCCCGAGCGTCTGCACCGGCGCGGACTCGGCGATCTGCGCCGCGACCTGCTGAACCGGGCTCGGGGCGGGCGTCTCCTGGACCGGGGCCTCCTGGACGGGCTCGGCGACGTCCGAGACACCCGTGGTCAGGTACTGGCCGCACACCGGCCAGGCGCCGACGCCCTGCCCGGCGAGCACGTTCTCCGCGACGCGGATCTGCTCGGCCTTGCTGGCGTTGTTGGCACTGCCCGCGCCGCCGTAGGCGTTCCAGGTGCTCTGCGAGAACTGCAGGCCGCCGTAGTAGCCGTTGCCGGTGTCGATCGACCAGTTGCCGCCGCTCTCGCACTGCGCGACGCCGTCCCAGTTGTGGGTGGCTGCCGAGGCGGTGCCCGCGCTCAGCGCCATCGGAACGGCGGCGAGGGCGGCGGTGGCGGCGACGGCGCCGAGGGCGCGCTTGGGGGTGAAGCGAGTCATTCGGGTGAATCCTCTCCTTGCCGCCGGGGTCCGGACTCGCGCGCCGTCATCGGCGCCCCGCGAGTGTGTGTCCGGCCCGCTCCTGTCCCGGGGAAGTTGGTGGCGTCCGACCCGCGGGACAGGATCTGGCGGTAGCGGGTCGGCGGTAGCCCGGTTGATTCGAGCTGAGATGACCGTAGGCGACGATCACAAGAAGGTCACGGCCCGCGTGTTGCCGCCACATCTGACACAATTGCTGCTATAGAACGCGTTCCCCGCAGGGCATCGTGCAGATTTCAACCAGAACCAACCGGTCGGTCCACCCGCGGAGTGTGGCGACCGACACGCACAGAAAGTGACCCGCGTCACTCAAAATGTCCGATTCGCGACCCGGGTCAGGGCGTGCGCGCCGCCCCCGCGGCCAGATCCGCCGCGCTGAGGGACACCGCGATCTCGTCGCCCAGCCGCACCCCGTCGGCGAGGGGCAGCCGATCCCCGCTCCAGAACTTCCCGGGGTCGTACCAGTTGGTCCGCCGCCGATCGGTGAGCAGACCCATCGACTCGTAGGTCTGCGCGACGACCTCCGCGCAGTACGCGCTCTCGATCCCGGCCGCCGCTCGCTGACCGGCACGGCGGGTCGGCCTGCGGAGCGCAGGCAGGCGGCCCCCGACCCACCGGGACGCCAGCCGCGCCGTCGACGGGAAGGACGCCCCGTTCAGTCGGGCGATCGTCCGCAGGAGCTCGTTCTCCTGCTCCCGCGTCACCGGGGTCTCCAGCTGACGCAGCCACCCCCGCTGCCCGTACCGCGCGCCCCACACCTGCACCGCGGCGCGCAGGTCGTGCAGTTGCACCCCACGCTGGTACCGGCCCGTCCACATGTCCTGCAGCGAATGCCCCAACTCGGCGTGCCACATCAGTGGCGGCAGGTCATCGAGGACGACGGACATCCCGACATGATTGACCGGGCTGTTTGTCAGCGTCTGGATGGCGCGGTCCGCGCCGGCGCGGCCCCGAAAGATCCAGATGTCCCCGGTGCGGGTGGCGTCGACCGCCACGTCGAGGCTGACCTGCGATTCGTGCATCCGCCGACTCATCCCCCTAGGTTAGAGCGATGAACCCGCGCCACCTGTGGAAGCTCATCGGCCTCGCCGGTGTGGTCGGCGTCGCGGCGACCGGCGCCCTCACCGTCCGCGCCGAACGCAAGCGCCGCGCCTACACCCCCGACGAGGTGCGGGCCCGGCTACACACCCGGTTCGCGCAGGCCGCCGGGGACGCCGACCGGCGCCCGAAGGTTGAGCTCGCCCCCGTCAAATCCACTCTCCGCCAACGCCTGAGGCGCCTGCGGCGCCTGCGGCGCCTGTGAGTACTTCTGGCCCCCAGACGGACCAGAAGTACTCACAGGCGGCGGAGCCGCCTACCTCAGGGCGGAGCGGACGCCGGCCGCCATTTCCGCGACCTGCTCGTCGGTCATCACGAACGACGGGGAGAACTGCATGGCACCGACCCCGGCGGCGCGCCCGGAGATGCCGTGCTCGCGGAGCGTCTTCACGAACGGCAACGCCTCCGCCGGGTCCGCGAGCTGAACTGCGGCGACGGCACCGAGCCCGCTGCGCACCTCCTGCACCCGCGGATGGTCGGCGAGCGGCGCGAGGTGCTCGTGCAGCGAGACCTCCAGCCGCTTCGACTCGGCGAGCAGGTTCTCCCGCTCGATGATCTCCAGGTTCGCCAGCGCCGCGGCGGCCGCCCCCGCGTGCCCGCCGTAGGTGTAGCCGTGCCGCCACCACACCCCGCCCGCGAAGAACGGCTCGGCGACGCGGGGCGCAACGAAGACCGCCCCCATCGGCACGTACCCGGACGTCAAGCCCTTCGCGGTGGTGATCAGGTCCGGCTGCAGGTCGAACCGGGTGGACGCAAACCAGGATCCGCCGATCCGGCCGAAGCCGGTGACCACCTCGTCGACGACGAACAGAATGTCGTGGTCGCGGCAGATCTCCCGCACCTCGGCGAGGTAGCCGTCCGGCGGCAGATAGATGCCGCCCGCACCGATGATCGGCTCACAGAAGAAGGCCGCGATCGTGTCCTCGCCCTCCCGCTCGATCAGCTCAAGCAGACTCTTCGCGTCGTCCCAGCCGACGGTGCGGGCGTCGGGCATCAGCTCGCCGTAGTTCTCGCGGTTGACCGGGATGCCGGCCAGCGCGGTCCCCGCGACGTGCATGCCGTGGTAGGCCTTCTGCCTGCCGACGACGATCCGCTTGCCGGGCCTGCCCAGCTCGTGCCAGTAGCGGCGGGCGAGCTTCGCCGCGGTGTCCACCGAATCGGATCCGCCCGAGGTGAAGAAGACCTTGCTGCCGGGCACCGGGGCGATCTCGGCGAGCTTGTCCGCAAGGGCGATCGTCGTCTCCGGCGCGAAGTCGCCGAAGTTCGAAAAGTGCGCCACCGTCGACAACTGTGCCGCGACCGCGTCCGCAATCTCGGTGCGCCCGTGTCCGACGTTGGTGAACCACAGGCCCGCCGTCGCATCGAGGTACCGGTTGCCCTCGGCGTCCCAGATGTACGCGCCCTCACCACGACTGACCACGAAGGCCCCGTCCCGGTGCACCGCCCCCATGTCCGCGAACCCATGCCACAGCGAACCGCTCGTACTCATTGCTCGACCTTCCTGTCGACTCCCGCGTCGGATGCCGGGACCGTTCGATCACCGTATCGCCAGCGGGCGCCGAGCCGCCCGGCGACGTTGACGGCAAGGCTGATGAGCAGGAACGCCACCACCAGGACGACCAGTCCGATCGCCATCTGCAGCGGGCCCTGCTGGCGCGGGTCGATGAACGGGTACGGATACCAGGCCACGATCGGGCCGCGGATCAGCGTGTACACCCCGTAGAGGACCGGGAACCACACCCACGTCATCGCCGTCGCGTCGCTGATCCGCCTGCGCGCCGGAAACACCACCCAGTCGAGGAGGATCACCAGGGGCATGACCCGGTGCACGACGTCGTTCGTCCACTGCCCCTGGCCACCGACGTCGACGTTCGCCAGCAGCACCGCGTACACGATGCCGGTGATGACCATGTAGACGGTGACGGCGCCGCGGAATGACTGCCAGCGTTCGCCCTGCGGGTCGATCACCGCGCCGACCGCAAGGACGACCACGGCCAACACGTTGCTCAGGACGGTGAAGTAGCTGAAGTAGCTGACCAGGTCGAAATCGGGTTCGCCCGCCTCGTGGATCGGCAGCCACGCGAGGGCCACCGCGCCGAGCACGGCGAGGGCGACGCGCAGGACTCGGACCGCGGGAGGCGTGTGGGGGCAGGCAGGCCGCGGCGTCGAGCTGGCCGTGCCGTGACTTGCGGTCGTCATGCCGACTCCGTGGTTTCGTTGCTCCCGATCTCGTCCGAGGTCGACCGAGGCACGTCGTCACCGGTGCGCCAGCGCCCGGCCAGGCGCCCGGACACGTTGACCGCCAACGCCATCAGCACGAACGCCAGCAGCAACACCACCAGCCCCACCGCCATCTGCAGGTAGCCCTGCGCGCGCGGGTCGATGAATGGGTACGGGTACCAGTCCACGAACGGACCCCGGACCAGGGTGTACACGCCGTAGACCAGGGGGAACCACAGCCAGGTCAGTGCCTGCCTGTCGGAGATCCGCCCTCGCGGTGGGTTGAGCACCCAGTCCAACAGCAACACCAGCGGAAGGTACCGGTGCATCGTGTCGTTGATCCACTTGTCGTTCAAGGTGACGTCGATGTTCGACAGCAGTACCGCGTAGATGATTCCGGTGATGACCATGTACAGGGTCGCGGCGCCGCGGAAGAGCTGCCACCGTGTCGACTGCGGGTCGACCAGGCCGCCGACGAGCAGGGCGATCACCCCGAGCACGTTGCTCAGCACGGTGAAGTAGCTGAAGTAGTTCGCCACCGAGAACGCGGCATCACCCACGTTGCGGAGCGGAATCCAGGCCAGCGCGACAACGCCGAGAACTGCGAACGCGAGCCGCAGGACGCGGACGTAGGGACGCGTGTGGGGGTAGGCCGACTGCGCGGCGACGTCGCTCACCGGCAGATCGTCGCACGCCGGGCGGGCGCGGCGGGGTGCGACGCGCATGCGCCGGACCGATCCGGCGGCGCGGCCTTCGATAGGCTGTGCGCAGCATGTCCACCACACCACCCGCCGCGCAGCCAGGCCTCGACCGGCGCGAGATCACGCGACTCCTCCCCGACCTCACCCTCCGCGACGAGCACCGGTTGCGGCGCAAACTCGACCGTGCCCGCAGCCCGGAGGCCCTCGCAGCGCTCGGCCGGGAGGTCGGCCAGGCGCAGGCCCGGATCGCGACCCGCCGGTCCCGGGTGCCCGCGACGACCTACCCGGAGGCGCTGCCGGTCAGTGCCCGCCGCGACGACATCGCCGCCGCGATCCAGGCCCACCAGGTGGTGATCGTCGCCGGTGAGACCGGCTCCGGCAAGACCACCCAGATCCCGAAGATCTGCCTCGACCTCGGCCGCGGCATCCGCGGCCTGATCGGCCACACCCAGCCGCGCAGGCTCGCCGCCCGCACCGTCGCCGAACGGATCGCCGAGGAGCTCGAGTCCGACCTCGGCGACGCCGTCGGCTACACCGTGCGGTTCACCGATCAGGTCTCCGACGGCACGCTGATCAAGCTGATGACCGACGGCATCCTGCTCGCCGAGATCCAACGCGACCGGCTGCTGCGCCGCTACGACACGCTGATCATCGATGAGGCGCACGAACGCAGCCTCAACATCGACTTCATCCTCGGCTACCTCAAGCAGCTGCTCCCCCGCAGGCCCGACCTGAAGATCATCATCACCTCCGCGACGATCGACCCCGAACGGTTCGCCGAGCACTTCGCGGTCGACGGGGTGCCCGCCCCGATCGTCGAGGTCTCGGGCCGCACGTTCCCCGTCGAGATGCGGTACCGCCCGTTGACCGTCCACGTTGGCGAGCAGACCATCGATCGGGACCCGGTGGACGCGGTCGGCGAGGCCGTCGAGGAACTGCTGGCCGAGGGCGACGGCGACATCCTGGTGTTCCTGTCCGGCGAGCGGGAGATCCGGGACACCGCGGACGCGTTGCGGGACCGCAGGATCCGCGGCCTCGACATCCTGCCGCTGTACGCGCGACTGTCCGCGGCCGAGCAGCATCGGGTCTTCGAACGGCACACCGGCCGGCGGGTGGTGTTGTCCACCAACGTCGCCGAGACCTCGCTGACCGTCCCCGGCATCCGGTACGTCATCGACCCCGGCACCGCCCGCATCTCCAGGTATTCGGTCCGCACCAAGGTGCAGCGGCTGCCGATCGAGGAGATTTCGCAGGCCTCCGCACGACAGCGCGCGGGACGGTGCGGCCGCGTCGCCGACGGCATCTGCATCCGGCTGTACTCGGAGGAGGACTTCGACGCGCGGCCGGAGTTCACCGAGCCGGAGATCCTGCGCACCAACCTGGCGTCGGTGGTGTTGCAGATGACGGCGCTCGGACTCGGCGACATCGAGGCGTTCCCGTTCGTCGAGAAGCCCGACCCGCGGGCGGTGCGCGACGGCATCGCGCTGCTCGAGGAGCTCGGCGCGCTGGTTCCGGCCCGCAAGGACGCCGCAGCCGAGCTCACCCCGATTGGTCGGGAACTCGCGCAGATCCCGGTCGACCCGCGGATGGCACGGATGCTCGCGCAGGCCAACCACACCGGCTGCCTCCGCGAGATGCTCGTGATCGTCTCCGCGCTGTCCATTCAGGACATCCGGGAACGTCCCGCCGAACACCAGCAGGCCGCCGACGAGAAGCACGCCCGGTTCGCCGTCACCGGTTCCGACTTCCTCGCATACACCACGCTCTGGGAATACCTCCGTACCCAACGGAAGGAACTGTCGTCGAGCCAGTTCCGGAAGATGTGCAAGAACGAGTACCTGCACTGGCTGCGCATCCGAGAATGGCAGGACCTGCACGGGCAGCTGTCGCAGATCACCCGTTCGCTCGGCTGGTCGGTCGCCGACACCGAGTCGTCCCCGGATGCGGTGCACCAGGCGCTGCTCGCCGGGCTGCTCTCCCACATCGGGTTGCGCGAGGGCGACAAGCGGGACTTCCTTGGCGCCAGGGGCGCCCGGTTCGCGATCTTCCCCGGCTCGTCGCTGTTCAAGAAGCCCCCGCGCTGGGTGATGGCCGCCGAACTCGTCGAGACGTCCCGGCTGTGGGGCCGGATGGCGGCGGGCATCGAGCCGGAGTGGGCCGAGAAGCTGGCCCCGCACCTGGTCAAGCGCACCTACTCGGAGCCGCACTGGTCCACCAAGCGGGCCTGTGCGATGGCGTACGAGCGGGTCACGCTGTACGGCATCCCGCTGGTCGCGAAGCGCGCGGTCACCTACTCGTCGATCGACCCCGAGGCGTCACGGGAGCTGTTCCTCCGGCACGCCCTGGTCCAGGGCGAGTGGCAGACCCAGCACACGTTCTTCCACGCCAACCGGGCATTGCTCGACGACGTCGAGGAGATGGAGACCCGGGCAAGGCGACGGGACATCCTCGTCGACGACGAGGCGCTGTACGAGTTCTACGACCAGCGTGTCGGCCAGGAAGCGGTGTCCGCCAGGCACTTCGACACCTGGTGGAAGAAGGCGCGGCGCTCCGACCCGGACATGCTGACCTTCACGGCAGCGCACGTCGTCAACCCGGAGGCGACCGCCGTGCTCGGCGGCGACTACCCGAACACCTGGCGGCAGGGCGACATCTCCTTCCCGCTGACCTATCAGTTCGAGCCGGGAACCGAGGACGACGGTGTCACGGCCCGCATCCCGGTGGCCCTGCTCGCGCAGGTGCGCGGCGTCGGCTTCGAATGGCTCGTCCCCGGAATGCGGGAGGAGTTGGTCACCGCCCTGATCAAGACGCTACCGAAGACGTTGCGCCGCACCGTTGTTCCCGCCCCCGACTATGCGCGGGCCGCGTTGTCGGCGGTCAAGCCGCGGACCGAGCCGCTGCCGGTCGCGATCGCGCGGGAGCTGACCCGGATGGCGGGCACCCCGATCGCCCCGACCGACTTCGACCTGACCGCGGTCCCCGATCACCTGCGGATGACGTTCGCCGCGGTCGACCCCGCTGGCGCGGTGCTCGGCCGCAGCAAGAGTCTTGACGACCTGCGCGCCGGGCAGGCACCGCGGGTCGCGGCGGCGGTGTCGAAGGCCGCGTCCACCACCGAGCGGGCGGCCGCGGCGGTGTGGACGTCGGAGACCCTCGGCACCGTGCCCGCCACGGTCACCCGGAATCTCGGCGGGCAGAAGGTCGTCGGCTATCCGGCGCTGGTCCCCGAGCCCGGCGGTGTCGCGGTGCGCGTCCTTGCCACGCCGGCCGAGCAGCGGCGCGCGATGCGCGAGGGCACCCGGACGCTGCTGCTTGCCGCGGTTCCGACACCGACAAAGGCCGCGATCGGCGGCCTCGGAACCCGGGATCGGTTGGCGCTGAGCCAGAATCCGCACGGCGGCGTGGACGCGCTCGTCGAGGATGCACGCACCTGCGCCGTCGACGCCCTGATCGATCGACACGGCGGCCCACCGCGCACCCCCGACGGCTTCGACGCCCTCGCCGCGGCGGTGCGGGCCGAACTGCCCCGCGAGGTGGCGGTGCTGGTGCGCCTCGTCGTCCCGGCCCTGGCGCGCGCCCAGCAGCTGCGGGTGCTGCTCGACGGCGCCAGCGGCGACGCCGCCGATGATGTCCGCGAGCAGCTCGACTCCCTGGTGTATCCGGGTTTCGTCGCCGACACCGGCGCGGCCCGTCTCCGCGAGCTGCCCCGCTACCTGGACGCGGCGATCCAGCGACTGGAGGCGTTGCCTGCGTCGGCGGTCCGCGACCGCCAGAACCTCGCCGTGGTGGACGGCGTGTTCGACGCGTACGGCACACTGCTGGCGCGCCTGGATCCGCGGCGACACCACGACCCCGACGTCGACGCGATCCGCTGGATGATCGAGGAGCTACGGGTCGGGCTGTTCGCGCAGTCGCTCGGCACCCCGTACCCGGTGTCGGACAAGCGAATCCGCAAGGCCATCGCGGCGATCGCCCGGTAACACCCCGGCCAGCTGCCGCGACACCCCGTGGGGCGGGGGACGAACCCCATCCGGTCCACCAAGTACGAGGAGACACCGTGGAAGACGACGGACGGATCTGGCGCGCGGCGTTCAACTACGGCCCCGGCCGCCGGGAAAGAGCCTTCCTCCAGGGAAGTTCGGAATCCCGGCCGCAGGCGATCGTCGACGCCCTGACCGCGATCAGGGACTTCGTCGCCGCTCACTCCGGCCCGGTCGACGACCGCGCCACCATCCACGTGGTGCAGTACCGGGCAGACACCGAACTGGGAAGGGTGCTCGGCGCCACCGACCCCGATCTTCCGGTGGAGGAGCTCGTCGCCCGGACCGAGGCGGCCATCGCCGCCTACGCCAGGGAGCAGGACGAGATGATGCGGCGCACCGAGGAATCCGCAGCGCTCCTCGGCGACGCCCCGACGCTGAGCCCAACGCCGCCCGGGTCCGTTCGCGCACAGTGGGATCGCGTCTCCTCGTGGCTCGACCGCAACCTGCCCGCCGCCACCCCCGCGGGTCTCACCGCCACGCCGGAGGCCGTCGCGGCGGCGGTGACCCGGACCGGCGTCGCGTGGCCCGACGAGTTGATCGACTTCGTCACCGCGGCGCGACAGGACCACCCGCACCGACTGTTTCCCTCGCATGCTGTCCTCTCCCTCGACCAGATGCTCGACGACCACGCGATGATGGTGGACATCTGGTCCGAGATCGATGCCGACGAGGACGGATCCGAACCCGGCGACGGGCAGGTGGTGTCGGAGCAGGCGGGGACACCGGCCTTCACGTTCATTCGCGAGTACGTCCCGTTCGCCGGGCTCGACGGGTACTACCTCGTCGTCGACACCCGGCCCGGACCGATGCACGGTTGCGTGCTCGAGTTCTCCCGCGACGGCGCCGACGAGGTGGGCCCGCGATGGAAGTCGGTGAGCGCCATGCTGACCGATCTCGCCGACAGCCTCGAGAGTGGCGGCGTGTTCGACCGGCTGTGGTACCCGCGGATCACGGACGGCGACCTGGTCTGGGAGCTGCGCGACTGAGGGGACCGGAGCCTACGCCGGAGCGTCGCTGTCCGCCTCCGCCGCTGCCTCCTCGCGATGCACCCGGAGGTCCTTGATCTCCCGCTCGAAATCCTCTGCGGAGGAGAAGGACCGGTACACCGAGGCGAACCGGAGGTAGGCCACCTCGTCCAGGTCCCGCAGCGGGCCGAGGATCGCGAGCCCGATTTCGTTGCTCGGGATCTCGGCTGACCCGCTGGCCCGGACGGTCTCCTCGACCTTCTGCGCCAGCTGGTACAGCGCGTCGTCCGCGACATCGCGACCCTGACAGGCGCGACGGACACCGCGGACGACCTTCTCGCGGCTGAACGGCTCCGTCACGCCGCTGCGCTTGACGACCGACATGACCGCGGTCTCGACGGTGGTGAAGCGGCGGCCGCATTCGGGGCAGGATCGACGACGGCGAATCGCCTGACCCTCGTCCGCCTCCCGCGAATCGACGACGCGCGAATCGGGATGCCGGCAGAACGGGCAATGCATGGCGAATCCTTCGTCTGGACCGTGCCTGCGGACGCACGAACCGCGAAACCCGAGGTCGTCATGCATCCCGAGCGGTCCGAGCTCGTGCGATCCACTGGATGTGGTGGAACCAACAAGGATCGACAATACCGTCGGCTCGGCCATGACCGTTCACTTCCCCCGCGTCAGCCCGCGGACACCGGCACGATCAGCGCCTGCCCCGGATGCACTCCGGTGCCGTCGAGTGCATTCAATTCCACGATCCGTTCCACCGCCCGCTCGACCGGCACCCCCGGAGCCGACCGTTCGGCGACCTCCCCGAGCGACTCCCCAGCCCGCACCTGCACCACACCGGTCCGGTCCGGCACCGCGTCACCGGACTGCCACTGTGCGAGCGCACCGAACGCGACGATCGCGAGGGCGGTGGCCAGGGCGACGACCACGACGGTGCCCCACCCGGTGTCGCCGCCGAGCCGGGTGTGCGCCGCCCGCGAGACGCCGGTGCCGGCCGGGCCGTACGACAGCGGGCGGCCGCCGGGCCGGCGGGATGTCCCGTACCGGCGTGCGGCGCGGCGCGGCGCCCTCGGCGGACGGGCGGGGCGCACGGTCAACGCTGGGCCGCCCGCGGTTCGAATCCCCGCTGCCCTGCTCCCGGCTGCCCTGTTCCCGCCGACCCCGAGTCGGTTACCCGCCCCCTCGCCGTCCGCACCGCCGTCGACATCCATCGCCACGCTCATGAGAACCACCGCTTTCTACCTGGTCGTACAGGGTATTCGGACTAGTTCGCACGCTCCTCGCGATCGGCCGGGTTCGTCGTCCGCCGGAAGCGGACTGTCGGGGAGCCCGCCAATTCGAGCCCGCCAATTCGAGGGAGCCCGCCGATTCGATCACCCGTTCGAGGGAACGCATGTTCGATTTCTACCACGCATCGCCAGCAATGTCTCGCATTGATGCGAGAAATGTCGAACAAACGTTTGATGCCCACGGCTTTTGGGTCTAGATTCGTGTCAGAAGCCACAACACACCCAGGCGTCCCACCCGACCCGCCTGCCGCATCACCCGCACCGAGACCCACACCGCTCCCACTCCAAGGAGGCCCTCCATGAAGGACGACAGCTCCCGCGCAGGTACGGCGGCCGCCCCCGGCCTGCCCGACCTGACGGCGGGGCTCACCGACCGGCAGCGTCGCGTACTGGAGGTGATCCGCGCGTCCGTCAGCGAACGCGGGTATCCCCCCAGCATCCGGGAGATCGGTGACGCGGTCGGGTTGACATCGACGTCCTCGGTGGCCCACCAGCTGCGCACCCTCGAACGGAAGGGATTCCTGCGCCGCGATCCGAACCGCCCCCGCGCCGTGGACGTTCGGGGCCTCAACGAGCCGGTACCGGCCACCGACCCACAGGCCGGGTTCGAGCAGGCCGCGGCCGGCGACGCGACCGACGCTGGGGCACCGAAGCCGGCCCTGGTGCCGGTGCTCGGCCGGATCGCCGCGGGCGGCCCCATTCTCGCGGAGGAGGCCGTCGAGGATGTCTTCCCGCTGCCCCGCGAGCTGGTCGGTCAGGGCTCGCTGTTCCTGCTCAAGGTCGTCGGTGAGTCGATGATCGATGCCGCGATCTGCGACGGCGACTGGGTGGTCGTGCGGCAGCAGTCGGTCGCGGACAACGGCGACATCGTTGCCGCGATGATCGACGGGGAGGCCACGGTGAAGACCTTCAAGCGGACCAGGGGCGAGGTGTGGCTGATGCCGCACAACGAGCACTTCGAGCCGATTCCGGGCAACGACGCGCAGATCCTCGGCAAGGTCGTCACGGTGATGCGCAAGGTCTAGCGGACGGACATGCCGACGGGGCCGTGACGTTCAGTCGTCACGGCCCCGTCGGCACCCCTCGGCCGGGTAGACCCGGGCAGCGCAATCCCTAGAGGTTCAGTCCCCTGCCGATGATCTCCTTCATGATCTCGGTGGTGCCACCGTAAATCCGCTGCACCCGAGAATCCAGGTACGCCTTCGCGATCGGGTACTCGCGCATGTAGCCGTAGCCGCCGTGCAACTGCAGGCACCGGTCGACGAGCTCGACCTGCTTCTCGGTGGTCCACCACTTGGCCATCGCGGCCTCCTGGACGGTCAGCTTGCCCTCGTTGAGCAGCTCGATGGACCGGTCGACGAACACCCTCGCGATCTGGGTTTCGGTGGCGAGTTCGGCAAGCACGAACCGGCTGTTCTGGAAGCTGCCGATCGACTTGCCGAACGCCTTGCGGTCCCGGCAGTACTGGATCGTCGACTCCAGGACCGACTCCATGGCCGCGACCGCGACCACCGCGATCGACAGCCGTTCCTGCGGAAGGTTCTTCATCAGGTAGATGAAGCCCATCCCCTCCTCACCGAGCAGGTTCGTCGCCGGGACCCGCACGTCGGTGAAGCTCAGCTCGGCGGTGTCCTGCGCCTTGAGACCGATCTTGTCGAGGTTGCGTCCCCGCTCGAAGCCCGCCATGCCGCGCTCGACGACGAGAAGCGAGAAGCCCTGCGCACCCTTGTCGGGGTCGGTCTGCGCAACGACGATGACGAGGTCCGCGTTGATGCCGTTGGTGATGAACGTCTTGGAGCCGTTGAGGATCCAGTGGTCCCCGTCGCGAACCGCGCGGGTCTTGATGCCCTGCAAATCCGACCCGGTGCCCGGCTCGGTCATCGCGATCGCGGTGATGATCTCGCCGGAACAGAATCCGGGCAGCCAGCGCTGCTTCTGCTCCTCGGTGGCGAGGTCGATCAGGTACGGCGCAACGACGTCGTTGTGCAGCATGAAGCCGGGGCCACCGAACCCACCGCGGGTGGTCTCCTCGGTGACGATCGTGTTGTAGCGGAAGTCCTTGACTCCCCCGCCGCCGTACTCCTCGGGCACCGCCATGCCGAGGAAGCCCTGCGCGCCCGCCTTCTTCCAGACCTCGCGGTCGACGATGTTGTCCTCCTCCCACTGGTCGTGGAAGGGAGCGACCTCCTGGTCGAGGAACTTCCGGTAGGACTCACGGAAGAGTTCGTGCTCGGGCTCGAAGAGAGTGCGTTCCATTCGCCCAGGCTAGGCCCGGCCGACGGCCCGGTCGATGACCCGAACGAGCACAAACTGTGACCGGCGCGACACCGTCACGCCGGTCGGAGGCTCAGCTGCCGGCGCCCGACTCGGGGGTGCGGCCGTCGAACAGGTCCCGCACGAACGGGACCGTGTCCACCAGCGAGGCGGCCATGGTTCCGCTGTGGTCGGTCGGGTAGGTCCTGAAGGTCACCGGCTCCCCGTTGCGGGCGAGCGTCCCGCCGAGCAGCAGCGTCGACGGCATGATGATGTCCGTGTCCTTGAGGCCCTGACCGATGAAGAACGGCTTGTCGTAACCGGTTTCGGGAATGCCCATGTAGTCGGTCAGCACACCGTGCACGTTCGGGATCGACGACAGCGGCTTCGCGAACACCGTGCCGAGGACCAGGCCGGCCACCTCGTCCTTGAGGTCGCCATAGCAGAGGGTCTCGGCCTTCCCCAACAGGCCGAGACCCGTCTCGTTCAGCAGGCCGGGGACGCCGAGTTCCGGATGCGCGGCATTCAGGCCCGCGAGAATGTACAGGGCGTAGACGGTCAGACCGGCGGGCAGCGCGACCGGCGGGAAGCCCGGACCGGCCTGCGCAACAATGTTTTCGATGTATGCCGGGACCCCGGTGCCGACCGCGCCGCGGTAGTCGAGGGTCGGGCCGCCCAGCTCGGTGGCGTAGCGCGCCGTGGTGATGGCGGCGCCGCCCCCCTGCGACTGGCCGATCGCCACCCAGGCGTTCGACAGGTCGGGTTCGACGCTGCGCCCGGCCTTCACCATGTCCACCACGCTGTGCGCCTCGGCCCGGCCGTCCAGGTACGGCATCACCCCGGGCGTGCCGAGTCCGGCGTAGTCGCTCGCGACGATGGCGTAGCCCTGATCGAGCCAGGTACCGAGGTACGCGAAGTCGCGGTCGCGGGCGCCGGGCCCGACCACCGACGGCGCACAGTCGTCACCGAGACCGACGGTGCCGTGCGCCCACGACAGCACCGGCCAGCCGCCGTCCGGGGGCGTCCCCTCCGGCACGAACACGGTGCCGGTGCTCAGCGCAGGCTGCCCGTTCGCGAGGCTGGTCCAGTAGGTGAGGCGTTCCGCCCGCGCCGTGCCCGGGTACCAGAGATCCTGCGGCAGTGGCTCGCTCGCGACGACGGTGCCCGCGGCCGGGGTGGCGGCCGTCGCCGTGGCTCCGACGGCGAGGACGCCAGCGGCAAGGGCGGCGCCGAGCCCAACGGCAGCGAGTCGAGTAGTCAAGCGATGTGCGCTCACGTGTGTGTTCCTTCGCGTCGGCGGCCCTTCCGGCGCGCGAGGGTCGCGCGGCCACGCACCGGACGCACGGTCGCGTCGCGCTCCTGAGCCGACACGGACACTAGACACGGCCGTGCGGCTCGGTCAACGGCACTCCCACCCGCGGCCGCACCGTGCCGGGCGGTGCCCGGTCCGACCGTCACCCCGCCGCCCAGGCCAGCAGCTCGCCCACCGGCCACGTGTTGACCACCCGGTCGGCGGGCACCCCGCACGCCTGCGCCCGTTCACATCCGTAGCCCTGAAAGTCGAGCTGACCGGGCGCGTGGGCGTCGGTGTCGATCGCAAACACGCAGCCCCGGTCGAGTGCGGTCCGGATCAGCCGCGACGGCGGGTCACGGCGTTCGGGTCTGCTGTTGATTTCGACCGCGGTCCCGAACCGGCGGCACGCCTCGAACACCACCTCGGCATTGAACGTGGACTCGCGGCGGGTGCCGCGGCCACCCTCGACCAGCCGGCCGGTGCAGTGCCCGAGCACGTCGACCAGGGGATTCGCGACCGCGCGCACCATCCTCCGCGTCATCGCGTCGTGGTCCATCGCCAGCTTCGAGTGCACGCTCGCGACCACCACGTCGAGCTCGGCGAGCAGCTCGGGATCCTGATCGAGGCTGCCGTCGTCGAGGATGTCGACCTCGATGCCGGTCAGGACCCGGAACGGTGCCAGGTCCGCGTTGAGTTCGGCGACCACATCGAGCTGCCTGCGCAACCGATCCGCGCTCAACCCGTTCGCCACCGTCAGCCGCGGCGAATGGTCGGTCAGCGCGCAGTACTCGTGCCCGATCAGCGCGGCACGGCGCATCATCTCGGCGATCGGGCTGCCGCCGTCGGACCAGTCCGAGTGCGTGTGCAGGTCCCCACGCAGCGCGGCGAGCAGTTCGCCTCCCCCCTCCCCGATCCGTCCGGCCGCCGCCTTGACCTCGATCAGGTAGTCGGGGACCCGCCCGGACCAGGCCTGGCCGATCACGGTCGCCGTCTTCGGCCCGATCCCGGTCAGCGCCGTCCACGTCTCGGTGCGGCCGAGCCGGTCCCGCTGCTCCGGGGTCAACGCGTCCACGACGTCCGCCGCGCGCCGATACGCGCGGACCCGATGCGTCTCGGCCCGCCCGCGCTCGAGCCAGAAGGCGATCTCCCGCAATGCCTCGACCGGGTCCATGCCCTCCATCGTGGGCCATCGACCGCCGTTCCTCCACCGAGAACGAGCCGAGCGAACGGCACATTCGGTCGATCTGGTCGAGTGAACGCTTCCGTTCAGTCGATCAGATCGAGCAGATGGTCCGTTCGGTCAGCGCCGGCGCGACCGGAACCGTACGACCGCGGCGCCGGCCGCGGCGATGACCACCGCGCCCACCCCGACCAGCGCGGCCGCGACCGCAGCCGATCCGGTACGTCCGGCGAGCGGTTCGTCGACGGGGGTGGGATCCGGCAGCGGGACCAGCGCGGCGGCGCCCCGCAGGACCTGAATCGGGGGCATCGGGCCGTCCGCGGCCTCCGACCCGCTCACCAGGTCGCCGTCCGGGGTGAACGCGATGGCCTCGCCCTGCGGCTGATGCGGCATCGGCACCCGGACCGGTGTCGCACCGGTCAACGCCGCGACGACATCACCGTCCGCCGCCGGATACAGGTAGAGGTCGGTGTACGTGCGGACCGCCACCACCCGGCCGTCACCGCTGACCGCGCCCCCGGTCACCAGGACCGACGACGCGACGGGCAGCGGGCCGCCCGGGGTGTCGGTGGGCGCGACGGTGAGCTGGCCGACACGACGAAGCGGTGTCGGTCCGGCCGGGAGCTCGTCGAGGGGAAGGTCGGTGGTGTAGATCCCCGACGGCGCGAGCACCTCCTTCGTCACGATCACCGGGCGGCCGTCCCGCCCGACGAGGAAGGCCTCGGCGTCGTGCGCACCGTCCGGGTAGCCGAGCAGGTGGGTCGAGCCGGACCCGGTGCCGGGATCCAGGACGGTCAGCGCCACCGACGACCGGACCCGGGCGTTGTCGCCGGTGTCCGACAGCCACAGCCGACCGTCGACCAGCGCCAGGTCCTCGACATCGGTGGGGGTCGCGGGCACCGGCAGCGCCCCGGTCACCGCACAGTCGGGGCCGAGAACCCAGAGCGTCCGGTCGGTGCCGCTGTCCCCGATCGCGAACATCCGGTCACCGTCCGACGCCAGACCGGACAGCTCGGCGAGCCCGGGATCCGTTGGCGTGCACAGGGTCTCCAGCGGCGCATCGACCACGGCCGCACCGCTCGAGGGTGCGGCCGATGGGCCGCCCTGCGCGAGAGCGGGGACGGCCGACACCCCGGCCATCCCGCACACCGCGGCGGCGACCACGGCCAGTCGGGTCCGCACGGCAGCGCTCATTCCTGGCATGGTCGGGCTGCTCCTCGGCGTCAGACGGCGCTGCGCCGGAACCCGTCCAGGGCGGAGGCCAGCGCCTGCGGCACCTTCGCCCGGACCAGGGTGCCCTCCGCTTCGTGCGCCGACTCGAGAATCCGCCCGTCCGCATGAATCCGGGCCACCAGGTCGCCGCGGGTGTACGGCAGCAGGACCTCGACCTCCACCTCGGGTGGGCTGACCATCTCGGCGAGGGTGGCCCGCAGATCCGCGATGCCCTCGCCGGTCCGTGCCGAGACGAACCTCGCGCCCGTCAGCAGACCCCGAAGTTGGGTGAGGGTGATCGGGTCCGCGGCGTCGATCTTGTTGACCACCAGGAGTTCCGGCGGGGCCGGGGCGTCCGATTCGCGCAGGACGTCGGTGATCACCTCCCGCACCGCCTTGATCTGGTCGGTGGGCAGCGGGTCGGAGCCGTCGACGACATGCAGCAGCAGATCCGCGTCGGCGACCTCCTCGAGCGTGGACCGGAAGGCCTCGACCAGCTGGGTGGGCAGGTGCCGCACGAACCCGACGGTGTCGGTGAGCACGTACTGGCGGCCGTCGGCGAATTCGGCCTTCCTGGTGGTCGGGTCCAGGGTCGCGAACAGCGCGTCCTGCACCAGAACCCCGGCGCCGGTGAGCGCATTGAGGAGGCTGGACTTGCCCGCGTTGGTGTAGCCGACGATCGCGACCGACGGGACGTCGCTGCGCAGCCGCCGGGTGCGTTTGGTGTCGCGGGCCGCCTTCATCCCCTTGATCTCGCGGCGCAGCTTCGCCATCCGTTCCCGGATCCGGCGGCGGTCGGTCTCGATCTTCGTCTCACCGGGACCTCGCAGACCGACACCGCCGTTGCTGCCTGCCCGGCCGCCCGCCTGCCGTGACATCGATTCACCCCAGCCGCGCAGGCGCGGGAGCATGTACTCCATCTGCGCCAGCGCGACCTGCGCCTTGCCTTCGCTGGAGGTGGCGTGTTGGGCAAAGATGTCCAGGATCAGCGCGGTGCGGTCGATCACCTTGACCTTGACGACCTTCTCCAGCGCCGTCAGCTGGGCGGGGGTCAGCTCGCCGTCGCAGATCACCGTGTCCGCGCCGGTCGCGAGGACCACCTCCCGCAGTTCCTCGGCCTTGCCGGAACCGATGTAGGTGGCGGCGTCCGGCTTGTCGCGGCGCTGCACGAGGCCCTCAAGGACCTCCGAGCCCGCGGTCTCGGCGAGCGCGGCCAGTTCGGTCATGCTGGCGTCGGCCTGGTCGGCGGTGCCGGAGGTCCACACCCCGACCAGCACGACCCGCTCGAGCCGGAGCTGCCGGTACTCGACCTCGGTGATGTCGGTCAGTTCGGTGGACAGGCCCGTGACGCGGCGCAGGGCGCTGCGTTCGTCGAGCTGCATCTCGCCGACCGACGGGTCGTGGTGGCCGTTGATCGGGTGATCGCGGTGGTCGGTGCGGGGGGTCATGTCGTCTGAGTTCGTCATACACCCCAATCGTCCCACGCCCGACGACCGCGACGCATCCGGATTACAGCGACGACCACCAGGTCTCGTCGATGCTGCCGGATGCCACCAGGACGGACGGCCCGCGCAGGGTCGCCTTGCCCGCGTCGATGTCGACGACGACCTCCCCGCCGGGGACCCGGACCCGCACCTCCCCGTCGGATCGGCCGGCGGCCCGCAGCGCGGCCATCGCCGCGGCGACGGTGCCGGTGCCGCAGGACCGGGTCTCCCCCACCCCGCGTTCGTGCACGCGCATGTCGACGGCGCCGTCGGCGAGCGGGGTGAGGATCTCGACATTCACCCCGTCGGCAAAGAACGCGGCATCGAACTGCGGCGGCGCGGTCAGGTCGAGCGCGGCAAGCGACTCCGCGGTCAGGTCCTTCACCACGCACGCCAGGTGCGGGTTGCCGACGTCGATGCCGAGCCCGGTGAACTCGGTGCCGTCGACGGTCGCCGTCGAGGGTCCCAGTTCCCGGACCAGACCCATGTCGACGGTCACCTGGGCGGTCGCCCCCGCGAGGCGGTGCACCACCACCGGGCGTGCCCCGGCCCGGGATCCGACGACGAACTCGTCGGCAAGTTCGAGGCCCGACGCCCGCAGGAAATGCGCGAAGACCCGGACCCCGTTGCCGCACATCTCGGCGATCGATCCGTCCGCGTTCCGGTAATCCATGAACCAGTCGTCGACCCCGACGCCCTTCGGCAGGGCGTCGAGCACGCCCGCCTCCTTGAGCACCCCGGCGCGCGCGACGCGCAGCACCCCGTCGGCGCCGAGTCCCCGGCGCCGGTCGCACAGCGCCGACACCCGGGCCGGGCCAAGGTCGATCGTCGCCTCCAGGTCGGGCAGCAGCACGAAATCGTTCTCGGTGCCGTGCCCCTTGCTGAACTGCATGGCGGTGGTCGGGGCGACCGCGGTCATCGATGCGGCGGCGCCGAACAGGCTCATCCGGGCGGCCAGGTGGTCGGCGATGTTCATCGGATGCCCTCCCGGTCGTGACGGGCCGCACCGCGACCGCTCGCGGCAGCGGTTCGCTGCCGCGTGATCTCGTACAGACACACCGCGCCGGCCGACGGCGCGCCAAGCGAACTCGCGGCACCGCCGATCGGGATGCTGGCGGTGACGTCGCAGGCGCCGCGCCAGGCCGCGCTCATGCCACGGGTCTCGTTGCCGATCACCAGGATCGTTCCACCTCTCAGGTCGTGGTCGGCGATCGTGACACCGCCGTGCTCGTCGGTGCCCACGATCTGCAACTCCATCTTCTGGCGGTCACGGAACGCGACCACCTCGTCAGGATCTGCGGCGGTGTACACCGGCATCGCGAACAGCGAACCGGTGGACGCGCGCACACTCTGCGGATCGAACGGGTCCGCGGCGTGCCCGGTGACCACCACCGCGTCCGCCCCGAACGCGTCGGCGCTGCGGATCAGGGTACCCAGGTTGCCCGGTGACGACGGCCGGTCGAACACCACGATCAGCGGGGCCCGCTCGGACCGGGTCACGGTCAGCGTCGACACCGGGCGGGTCCGGGTCTTCCCGACCGCGATCAGCTCCGGCGCCGACTCGGCCCGCTCCCCCAACTCGGCGAGCAGCTCCCCCGCGACCCCGACCGAGTCCCCGGCCCATCCGGCGAGGACGCCCCTGGCCCATTCCGACAGCGGCGGCCCGTCCACCCGGTACAGCAGCGTCTCGATCGGCCAGTCGTTGTCGAGGGCGAGGGTCAGCGGACGGACGCCCTGGATCAGGAATCGGCCCGCCTTCGTCCGCTTCGCGCGGGTGGTCAGGTACGACTGCCACTGTTGGAAGCTGGCGTTGCGCACCGTCACCTTGCGCATCCCGGTCGCGTCGCGGGCTCCGCTGCGCGGCGGTCCCCCCGCCGCCCGGGGGGTGGTCTTCTTCGTCACTGCATCTCCGTCTGCTTCTCGACAATCGTCAGGGCCGCATCGATCAGGTCGGGTCGGGCCGCGTCGAGCCACTGCACCCGGCGATCCCGTCGGAACCAGGACCGCTGCCTGCGCACGTACCGCCGGGTTCCGATCAGGGTCCGCTCGCGGGCCTCGTCGAGGTCGTACTCGCCGTCCACCGCGGCGAGCACCTGCGCGTACCCGATCGCGCGGCGCGCGGTGACCCCGACCCGGAGCCCTCCCGCCACCAACTCCGCCACCTCGTCCACGAGACCGGACGCGAACATCGCCCTGGTCCGCTGGTCGATCCGCTCGTCCAGTTCGGCGGTGTCGCGGTCGACGCCGAGGACGACCGTCCCCCACCGCGGCTCACCGATCGTCGGCGCGGACGCCGCGAACGGCCGCCCGGTCAGTTCGACCACCTCCAGCGCGCGGACCATGCGGCGGCCGTCGGTCGGCAGGATCGTGGCGGCGGCAGCCGGGTCGACGCGGGTCAGCTCCGCGTGCACACCGGCGACCCCCTGCTCCGCGAGCACCGCCTCCCACCGGGCCCGCACCCGCGGATCCGTCGCCGGGAACTCCCAGTCGTCGAGCAGCGACTGCACATACATCATCGACCCGCCGACGATCACCGGCACGGCCCCCCGCGCGGCGATCGCCTCCACGTCGGCCCGCGCGGCCAGCTGGTATCGGGCCACCGTCGCGGTCTCGGTGACGTCGAGGACGTCGAGCTGATGGTGCGGGATGCCCCGCCGCTCCGCGACCGGCAGCTTCGCGGTGCCAATGTCCATCCCGCGGTACTGCTGCATCGCGTCGATGTTCACGATCTCGCCGCCGAGCCGCTCGGCCAGCGCGAGCCCGAGGTCGGACTTGCCGGTCGCGGTCGGGCCGAGCACCGCGATCGGGCGCACGCTTCCCGTCACGGCAGCCACATCCCCACGTGATAGCCGACCCCGTAGGGGGCGCCCTGGTAGTCGGTGCGGCACCGGGCGGGTGGGCCACCGAACAGCGCGGCCAGCGCCTGCCACGCCGGGCGGCCCGCGATCCCGAGGCCGGTGCAGATGACCGGGTCCAGTGCGGCGAGATGGTCGACGTCGCCGGAGCGGAGCGCGCGGTCGAGGTCGGCCTGCGCTGCGGGGGCACGGTCGTCGAAGGAGCCGGGCGCCTTCGCGGTCAACGTTGCCGCACCGTCGGCGACCACCAGCACGCCCCGCGGCCGGGGATCCGCGTCCAGCCGGGCCCGCAACCGGCGGCCAAAGTCGACGCAGGACGCCGGTGGGGTGTCCGCGCTGAGGACGACCGTGTCGAACTCCGCGTCGGGTGCCGCCCTGCCGCGCAGCCATCCCGCCGTCAGCGTCGCGAGGGGCAGGGTCGGGTCCGCGACGCCATGCTCGCCTGCCGCCCCCGACGCCACCCGCACGTCAGCGCCGTAGCCGCGAAAGGTTCCCCGCACCCCCGCCGCGACCTCGGTGTCCGTGTCCCCGACCCCGATCACCGTCCACACCGCCGCCAGTCTCCCCAGCTCGCCAGCGACGGCGATGCTCGCGGCCCGGAGGTCGGCGGTCTCCGCGGCCGCCGCGCCCGCCAGTTCGGGAAGCAGCAGGGGCGGCGAGGAAACCAGTGCGGCGGCGGTGAACACACCGCCCAAGGTAGTCGCCCCGTGTCGACGGTCCGCGACCAGATCGACCCCGCACCGCCGCACAATCCCGACTCTCGCGGTCCGAACTGTTTCAATGGTCGTAGACACCTCGTTCCGGGTTGAATGGAACCAGCGCGCACCGACGAGCGGATCGGCGTGCGACGAGCGAGGCAGCGGCAGCCGTGACGCGCGGCAGAGATGAGGAGTCATGACCGACACCAGCGCACCCAAGCCCGGCGCCCCGAAGCCGGGCACGCCCAAGCCGGGCGCCCCGAAGCCGGGCACGCCCAAGCCCGGTGCGGCCAAACCCGGTCCCGCGAACATCGCTGCCCACGCCGCCGTGCACGCCCCGGCCGCAACACCCCCGAGCGACCCGAGCCGATTCGGGCGGGTCGACGAGGACGGCACCGCGTGGGTCACCACCGCCGACGGCGAACGCCAGATCGGGTCCTGGCAGGCAGGCGACGCCGCCGAGGGGCTGGCCCACTTCGGCCGCCGGTACGACGACCTGGCCACCGAGGTCGGACTGCTCGAGGCCCGCCTGACCTCCGGCACCGGCGACGCCCGCCGCACCCGGACCGCCGCCGTCGCCCTGGCGGAGACCCTGCCGACCGCCGCCGTCATCGGGGACATCGACGCCCTCGCGACCCGCCTCGACGCCGTCATCGCCGGATCGCAGGAGGCCGCCGAGGCGGAGAAGGCCGAACGCGATCGCGATCGCGAGGAGCACACCCACCGGAAGGAGGAGTTGGCCGCCGAGGCGGAACGCATCGGCGCCGAGTCCACCCAGTGGAAGGCCGCGGGCGACCGACTCCGCGAGATCCTCGACGAGTGGAAGTCGATCCGCGGTGTCGACCGCAAACTCGACGATGCCCTGTGGAAGCGGTACTCGAAGGCACGGGAGGCGTTCAACCGGCGCCGCGGGGCCCACTTCGCCGAACTCGACCGCGAACGCGCCGCCGCCAAGACCCGCAAGGAGGAACTCTGCCAGCGCGCCGAGGACCTGCAGGAGTCGACCGACTGGGGCCCGACGGCGGCCGCCTTCCGTGACCTGCTCGCCGAATGGAAGGCATCCGGACGCGCCCCGCGGGAGGCCGACGACGCGTTGTGGAAGCGGTTCAAGGCCGCGCAGGACGTGTTCTTCGGCAATCGCAACGCCGCCGCGTCCGAGCGGGACACCGAGTTCGAAGGCAACGCGGCCGCGAAGGAGGACCTGCTCAAGGGCGTGCACATCGATCCGAGTAAGGGCCTCGACGCCGCCCGCTCCGCGCTCCGGGACCTGCAGGAGAAGTGGGACGAGATCGGCAAGGTCCCCCGCGAGAAGATGCACGACCTCGAAGGTCGACTGCACGCCATCGAGAAGACGGTCCGCGACGCCGCCGACTCCCAGTGGCGGCGCACCGACCCCGAGGCGATGGCCCGCGCCGCCCAGTTCCGGGAGCGGGTCGCCCAGTTCGAGGAGCAGGCAGCGAAGGCGACGGCCGCAGGCAAGGCCAAGGACGCGGAGAAGGCCCTCGCCCAGGCCAAGCAGTGGCGCGAATGGGCCGACGCCGCCGAGGGCGCCGTCAGCGACCGATAGACGGCACCGCCGTCAGCGACCGATAGACGGCACCGCCGTCAGCGACCGATAGACGGCGCCTGCCAATAGGTCACGCGTCCGGCCGACGACTCCCCGTCGTCGGCCGGACCGAATGACTGACGCGCGCCGCGCCGTGTCGGGTCGCCGCTCCCGCTCGGGGTCAGCGATCGCCCCACAGCAGTTGGTCGCCGCGCTCCGCGGTCTGCCGCCTGCGCTCCTCCTCTGCGGCCAGCTGGATCGCGGTGCGCTGCCACACCACGTGCACCCAGTGGAACGTCAGCACCATGATCAGGATCCAGCCGAGGATCAGCCCGATCCCGGGACCGGCGCCGGGTGAGTTCGCGTCCAGGGTCTGCCTGGACCAGATCGCCAACATCCCGAACACGCTCGCGACGGCAGATCCGGCGACCGCGACCCAGGCCAGCGCCCAGCGGCGGGTGGCCAGTGCGAGCATCGCGAACACCACGCCGAACACCAGCGTCAACCACACGAAGACCCGCGACGGCAGCGCAATGTCCTCGGCGAGGGCCACCTCGTTCCCCGCGAGGACGTCCCATCCCTTCGCGGCACCGGTGTGCGGGAGCGCGAACGTACCCGCGAGCAGCAGGACGCCGACGGCGACGACCAGGGCCCGCATGCCGGGGTCGATCTCGCGGGCCACCTTCCTCTCGGCGGCGTCGATGTCCTTCCGGAACTGTTCGCTGGGGTCGGCGGGCTGGTTGTCGCTCATGCTCCACATCCGGTCACGGTCGGCAGCGGTGCGGGCGCACCGATCTGCGGGAGCCCCAATCCGATACCGATCGGCGGGGTCTTGGGGGTGATGCCACGTTCGTGCGAGTCGCCGGCACGGGTGCGCCGATGGGTGAGGACGGCGTCGTCGGCGACCAGGTGATGGGGTGCGGCCCCGGTGACGGCGACCGTGACGACGTCACCGGGACGGATTCCGCCGTCGAGGTTGCCGTCCGGCCGGAAGTGCACCAGCCTGCCGTCGCGGGCGCGGCCGCTCATCCGCTGTGTCTCGGCGTTCTTGCGGCCCTCGCCTGCAGCCACGAGCAGCTCGACCTCGGTGCCGACCAGTTTGCGGTTCTCCTCGAGCGTGATCTGCTCCTGCAGTGCGATCAACCGGTCGTAGCGTTCCTGCACGACCGCCTTCGGCAGCTGCCCGTCCATCTCGGCGGCCGGGGTGCCGGGCCGCTTCGAGTACTGGAACGTGAATGCGCTGGTGAACCGCGCCTGCCGGACGACGTCGAGGGTGGCCTGGAAGTCCTCCTCCGTCTCACCGGGGAACCCGACGATGATGTCGGTGGTGATCGCGGCGTGCGGCATCGCGGCCCGCACCTTCTCGATGATGCCGAGGAACTTGGCGGCGCGGTACGAGCGGCGCATCGCCTTGAGGACGCGATCCGACCCGGACTGCAGCGGCATGTGCAGCTGCGGGCACACGTTCGGGGTCGCCGCCATCGCCTCGATCACGTCGTCGGTGAACTCGGCCGGGTGCGGGGAGGTGAACCGGACCCGCTCGAGACCGTCGATCTCGCCGCAGGCGCGCAGCAGCTTCGCGAACGCGCCCCGATCCCGGGGGATCTCCAGGTCGGCGAAGGAGACGCCGTACGCATTGACGTTCTGGCCGAGCAGGGTGACCTCGAGGACGCCCTCGTTCACCAGCGCCTGCACCTCGGCGAGAATGTCGCCGGGGCGGCGGTCCACCTCCTTGCCGCGCAGCGCGGGCACGATGCAGAAGGTGCAGGTGTTGTTGCAGCCGACGGAGATCGACACCCAGCCGGAGTAGGCGGAGTCCCGCTTGGCGGGCAGCGTGGACGGGAACGCCTCGAGCGAGTCGATGATCTCGACCTGCGCCTCGTCGTTGTGGCGGGCGCGTTCCAGCAGCACCGGCAGCGACCCGATATTGTGGGTGCCGAACACCACATCCACCCAGGGCGCCTTCTTGACCACGGTGTCGCGGTCCTTCTGCGCGAGGCAGCCGCCGACCGCGATCTGCATGCCCGGGTGCGCGTCCTTCGTCGGGCGCAGGTGGCCGAGGGTGCCGTACAGCTTGTTGTCGGCGTTCTCGCGGACCGCGCACGTGTTGAACACGAGCAGGTCGGGGTCCGAGCCGGGCGCGGCCTTGGTGTACCCGGCGTCCTCGAGCAGACCGGACAGCCGCTCCGAGTCGTGCACGTTCATCTGGCAGCCGAAGGTGCGGACCTCATAGCTGCGCGATGCGGGGGTGTCTTGGTCGATCGTGTCCACCAGTCCAGGGTACGGGCCCGCGCGGGCCGCACCGAACGGCACCGTCAGGCCGACCCGGCTCCGCCCTGCCGCATCGTCGGCGCCGCCGCAACGCCGGTGCGGACGGCCTCCGCGGCCAGGCTCGGGGCGTGCGTCATTCGCCGGTGCATGGCCACCGCGATCCGCTCGCCCTGCTGCTTCGCCCGGTCCGCGATCGGCCCGGTGAACGCCTCGTCGACGGACTCGTGCCACAACTGGAGCCAACGGTCGAAGTGCTCGGCCCCGAACGGGTGCCGGTCATGCGCGTTCTGATGGATCCGGAACAGGCTGCCCCGGTAGGTGCCCGCCGCGAACAGCAGCGTCTCCCAGAAATCGCACATCACCGGCAGATGCGACTCAAGCCCCTGCTCCCGCACCTCGGTGAATGGTTCCGCGAGCAACTCGTCGACGAGGGCACGGCCGTAGAATCGGCGCAGCAGGGTGCCGATGTCGGCTCGGTCAGCGATGTCCGCGCGCACGGCACTCCCCCTTCACGATGCTGGCCGCCGTCACCGTGCCCGCTCGTCAGAACGGATTCCACCAGCGGATGAACATTATGTACAGATTCGTGGGGAAGGAGAACTCCCAGTCCGATCCCATGTACGGCAGGTTCGGCAGATTTCCCTGTATCGGTGCCCCCTCACGCGCGACTGCGCTCGACCTCTGACGCCGACGTCCGGTACCGGACACCGGCGTGGGACTCGGCGCGCATCCGGTCGGACATGTGCGGGTAGTGCAACTCGAACGCGGGCCGCTCCGAGCGGATCCGGGGCAGCTCGGTGAAGTTGTGCCGCGGCGGCGGGCAGGTCGTCGCCCATTCGAGGGAGTTGCCGTAGCCCCACGGGTCGTCGACCGTGACGACCTCGCCATAGCGGTAGCTCTTGAACACGTTCCACAGGAAGGGCAGCGTCGAGGCGCCGAGCACGAACGCGCCGAGCGTCGAGATCGTGTTCAGTGTCGTGAAGCCGTCCGACGGCAGGTAGTCCGCGTAGCGACGCGGCATGCCCTCATTGCCGAGCCAGTGCTGCACCAGAAAGGTGGCGTGGAAGCCGAGGAAGGTCAGCCAGAAGTGCCACTTGCCGAGGCGCTCGTCGAGCATCCGGCCGGTCATCTTCGGGAACCAGAAGTAGATGCCCGCGTAGGTGGCGAACACGATGGTGCCGAACAGCACGTAGTGGAAGTGCGCGACCACGAAGTACGAGTCGGTGACGTGGAAGTCGAGCGGCGGGCTGGCGAGCAGGACCCCGGACAGGCCGCCGAACAGGAACGTGACGATGAAGCCGACGGAGAACAGCATCGGCGATTCGAACGTCAACTGCCCCTTCCACATGGTGCCGATCCAGTTGAAGAACTTCACGCCGGTCGGGATCGCGATCAGGAACGTCATGAACGAGAAGAACGGCAGCAGCACCGCGCCGGTGGCATACATGTGGTGCGCCCACACCGCCATCGACAGTGCCGCGATCGACATCGTCGCGAACACCATCCCGGTGTACCCGAACAGCGGTTTGCGGCTGAACACCGGGATCACCTCGGTGATGATCCCAAAGAACGGCAGCGCAACGATGTACACCTCGGGATGCCCGAAGAACCAGAACAGGTGCTGCCACAGCAGGTTCCCGCCATTAGCCGGATCGAACAGGTGGGCACCGAGATGCCGGTCCACGAACACCCCGAGCAACGCCGCGGTCAGGATCGGGAACGCGAGCAACACCAGGATCATCGTGATGAGGATGTTCCAGGTGAAGATCGGCAACCGGAACATCGTCATGCCGGGGGCGCGCAGGCAGACCACGGTGGTGATCATGTTGACGCCGCCGAGAATGGTGCCAACACCCGCGACCGCGAGACCCATGATCCACAGGTCCGCGCCGACACCGGGCGAGTGCACCGCGTCGGTCAGCGGGCTGTATGCGGTCCAGCCGAAGTCCGCGGCGCCGCCGGGAGTCACGAAGCCGGCCATCACGACCAACGCGCCGAACAGGTACAGCCAGTAACTCAGCGCGTTCAGTCGCGGGAACGCGACGTCGGGGGCGCCGATCTGCAGCGGCAGGATGTAGTTCGCGAAACCGAACACGATCGGCGTCGCATACAGCAGCAGCATCACCGTGCCGTGCATCGTGAACAGCTGGTTGAACTGCTCGTTCGACAGGAACTGCATGCCGGGCAAGGCCAACTCGGTGCGCATCAGCAGCGCCATCAGGCCGCCGGCGAGGAAGAAGGCGAACGACGTCACCAGGTACATGACGCCGAGCATCTTCGGGTCGGTGGTGGTGATCATCCGGTAGACATAGGACCCCTTGGGCCCCAGGCGGGCCGGGAACGGCCGGGACGCCGCGACACCCGGCGTCGGGGACACCGCGGTCATCGCCGCCGCCCCGCCCGGCGGAGTCGATCGGAACTCGGGTACGCGTACGTCATGAAGCCCCCTCGGCAGGCCGTGGTCGTACCGATCCAGTAAACACCCGTCCGGCGATCCCCACCCGGCTTCGGGGCCGGATTTCGCGCAGCCGCACCAATCCGTTGCCTTGGTAAAGGTTCCGTTACGTCGACGGGCCGACGTCACGCAAACACCCGGATTCCGCCTGCCCAGCACCTAGGGTCGACGACTATGACGAACGCGGGTGAATCGGGCGCGGGCGCACCCACCGCCACCGCACGGGCCATGATCTCGATGTCCGGGGTGCAGAAGCACTTCGGTGATCTGCACGTGCTGCGCGATATCGACCTCGAGGTCCCCACCGGGCAGGTGGTGATCGTGGTCGGGCCGTCCGGCTCCGGGAAGTCGACCCTGTGCCGCACGATCAACCGCCTCGAACCCGTCGACGAGGGGGTCATCGCCGTCGACGGTCGCGAACTGCCCGAGGAGGGCAAGGCGCTTGCCGCGCTGCGCGCCGACGTCGGGATGGTCTTCCAGTCGTTCAACCTGTTCGCGCACAAGACGATCCTCGAGAACGTCATGCTCGCCCCGGTCAAGGTCCGGAAGATGAGCAAGTCCGATGCGCGGGCCAGGGCCGTCGAACTGCTCGACCGGGTCGGCATCGGCAACCAGGCCGACAAGTACCCGGCCCAGCTGTCGGGTGGCCAACAGCAACGGGTGGCGATCGCCAGGGCCCTGGCGATGAACCCGAAGGTGATGCTGTTCGACGAACCGACCTCGGCGTTGGATCCCGAGATGGTCAGCGAGGTCCTCGACGTGATGACCAGCCTCGCGAAGGAGGGCATGACGATGCTCGTCGTCACCCACGAGATGGGCTTCGCCCGCAAGGCGGGCGACCGGGTGCTGTTCATGGCGGACGGCCAGATCGTGGAGGACACCGACCCGGACACGTTCTTCACCGCACCGTCATCGGCCCGCGCCAAGGACTTCCTCGGCAAGATCCTCGGTCACTGACAGCACGGACCGAGCACCCGACCGCACTTCCCGTTGCCCGACCCGAAGGAGAGGAACACATGAGGATCACCCGTGCGCTGCGAGTCGGGGTCGGCGTGCTCGCCGTCGCCGCCGTCGCGACCGCCTGCGGCGGCGACGAGCAGAGGAGCGCCGTGCAGAGCGCCGAGTCCGGCACGCTCACGGTCGGCATCAAGTTCGACCAGCCCGGCCTCGGCCTGCGCAACCCGGACGGCACGTTCAGCGGCTTCGACGTCGACGTCGCCACCTATGTTGCCGGCAAGCTCGGTGTGCAGCCGTCCGGGATCACGTTCAAGGAGTCCCCGTCCGCGCAGCGGGAGACGCTGATCCAGAACGGCGAGGTCGACTACGTGGTCGCGACCTACTCGATCACCGACGCCCGCAAGGAGAAGGTCGACTTCGCCGGGCCCTACCTGACCACCGGGCAGTCCCTGCTGGTGCGCGCCGACAACACCGACATCACCGGGCCCGACTCGCTCAACGGCGGCAAGAAGCTGTGCTCGGTCACCGGCTCCACCCCGGCGCAGAACGTCAAGGACACCTACGCCAACGAGGTGCAGTTGCAGGAGTTCGACACGTACTCGGCGTGCGTGGAGGCCCTGCGCAACGGCGCCGTCGACGCGGTGACCACCGACGCGATCATTCTCGCCGGCTACGCCGCCCAGTACCCGGGCCAGCTGAAGGTGGTCGGTGACACCTTCACCACCGAGAACTACGGCATCGGCCTTGCCAAGGGCGACGACGAGACCCGCGCCAGGATCAACGACGCGATCGAGGCGATGATCGCGGACGGATCGTGGCAGGCGGCGCTGGAAAAGAACGTCGGCCCGTCCGGATACCCGATCCCCGCGCCCCCGACCGTCGAC
Organism: Rhodococcus sp. NPDC058505; assembly: GCF_042720095.1. Taxonomy (NCBI): domain Bacteria; kingdom Bacillati; phylum Actinomycetota; class Actinomycetes; order Mycobacteriales; family Nocardiaceae; genus Rhodococcus; species Rhodococcus sp. NPDC058505. The sequence goes on along the minus strand of NZ_JBHXNB010000010.1, from coordinate 75,031 downwards.
CGCTACTAGGAGGCGCTCCGCGCCCGTGCGTGAGTTTCACCCCGATGGGGGTAAAAATCACGCACGGTGCGCGGGGACGGAGAAGGAACGTCCGTGAACCTGCTCACCAAGTACGGGGATCAGCTGATCTCCGCGTTCTGGACGACGATCGAATTGACCGTGCTCGCCGCGATCGGCGCCCTCGTCATCGGCACCGTGCTGGCCGCGATGCGGGTGTCGCCGGTGCCGGTGGCGCGGTGGCTCGGGGCCGCGTACGTGACCGTGTTCCGGAACACCCCGCTGACGCTGATCGTCATCTTCTGCTCGTTCGGCCTCTATCAGACGATGGGTGTTCGACTCTCGCCGGAGAACTCACCGACCTTCCTGGTGGACAACAACTTCCGGCTCGCGGTGCTCGGCCTGAGCGTCTACACCGCCGCCTTCGTGTGCGAGTCGCTGCGCGCCGGCATCAACACCGTCCACGTCGGGCAGGCCGAGGCGGGCCGCTCCCTCGGTCTCACGTTCGGGCAGAACCTGCGGCTGATCGTGCTGCCGCAGGCGTTCCGGGCGGTGATCGCACCGCTCGGCAGCGTGCTGATCGCCCTGACCAAGAACACCACGATCGCCTCGGTGATCGGCGTCGCGGAGGCCTCGCTGCTGATGAAGACGATGATCGAGAACGAGGCCGCGATCTTCGTCGTCGGCGGCATCTTCGCGCTCGGCTTTGTGATCCTGACGCTGCCGATGGGTCTGCTGTTCGGGTATCTCGGCAAGCGGTTGGAGGTGGCCCGATGAGCACCGGGGCAACGGTCCTCTACGACGCGCCGGGTCCCCGGGCCCGCAGGCTCCACCGCCTCGGGTCGGTCGTTGCCGCCGCGGTGCTCGTCGCCGTCGGATACCTCGTGTACCGCGCCCTCGACGGGAAGGGGCAGTTGACGGCGGAGAAGTGGGAGCCGTTCCTCGAGTCCTCGTCGTGGACGACGTACCTCGTCCCCGGCATCCGCGGCACCCTGATCGCGGCGGCGGTGTCGATCGTGCTGGCGCTGCTGCTCGGCGTCCTGCTCGGCGTCGGGCGACTGTCGGAACATCGGGCGGTCCGCGTGGTCTCCGGGGTGATCGTGGAAGTGTTCCGGGCAATCCCGGTGCTGATCCTGATGATCTTCGCGTACCAGGTGTTCGCCGACTACCAGGTGTTCAAGTCGACCTACCTGGCGCTGGCCGCGGTCATCACCGGCCTGACCCTCTACAACGGGTCGGTGATCGCGGAGATCGTGCGCGCGGGCATCGCCTCGCTCCCGAAGGGGCAGTCGGAGGCCGCGCGGGCGCTGGGCATGCGCAAGAGCCTGATCATGCGGAGCATCCTGCTGCCGCAGGCGATCGCGGCGATGCTGCCCGCGATCATCTCGCAGATGGTGGTTGCGCTGAAGGATTCCGCGCTCGGCTACCTCATCGGGTACGTCGAGGTGGTCCGGTCCGGCCAGCAGCTCGGCGCGTTCTACGGCAACTACCTGCCCGCACTGCTGGTGGTCGCGGCGATCATGATCGTGCTGAACTCGGCGCTGTCCGCACTGGCGACGTACGTCGAGAGGCGGTTGCGCAGCGGACGGAAGGGGCGCCCGGCGGCCACGCCTGCGGTACCGCCCGCCGCGCCGGGCATGGACCTGACCGCAAAGGTGTGATGACCGGGGAAGGTGCGGCGCGGCCGGTCCCGCCGCGGTGGTGGCGGGCGACCGTCGCCGCGGTGTCGGTGCTCGTCGCGACGGCCTGCGCGGTGATCCTGTGGGCGTTCGTGCCGCCGGTCGTCTACTTCCCGTTCGTGGCGCTGGCCGGGTGGGCGTTGATGATCCTGGGTGCGGTCTGGCTGGCGCTCACCCTGGTCCGGTTCTGACCCGGCGGACGGGGACGGCCCGCCGGGCCCGCGCGGCGTGGACCGTCACCCGGCGTCGAGACCCTCGTCATCCGAACCGGCCCGCGCGAGTTCGGTCTTCACCACGTCGAAGCACATGCCCTGCGGATAGCCGCGGCGGGCGAGCATCGACACCAGCCGCCGGACGAGTCGGTCGCGGTCGCTGCTGCGACCGCCCGGTCCGTCGACCTCGAAGTCGAGGGATGCGGTGCGCAGCTTGCGCCGCACCAGTTCGGTGGCCCGTTTACGTTCGTCGTCGACGTCGATGCGGTCGAGCGCGGTCGCCGCGATGTCCGGCGCGACCCCCTTGGTGCGCAACTCCATCGCCAGCGCCCGCTTGCCCTTGCCGGAATAGGTGTGCCGGGAGTGCACCCACTGCGCCGCGAACGCGGCGTCGTCGACGAGACCCACCTCGGTGAGCCGGTCGAGCACCCCGACGATCACGTCGGGGTGGTAGCCCTTGTCGGTGAGCTTGGTGGCCAGTTCCGTGCGGCTGCGCGCGCGGTCGGTCAGGAGGCGCAGGCACAGGTCCTTCGCCTGCGCCTCCTGCTCGGCAGGACTGCGGGAGCCCACGTCGGCGGCGGCGCGTCTCGCCGCGCCGGCACCGGATCGTCGCGACTCATCGGCCCGGCGACGGGACGCCCGCGGGCGGTCGTCCTGTTCCATGGGCGGTGTCCTAGAAGTCGGCGGGTGCGTCGCCCGCGTCCTCGGCGGTCACGTCGGCGCCGATGCCCAGCTTCTCCTTGATCTTCTTCTCGATCTCGTCGCGGATGTCGGTGTTCTCCAGCAGGAACTTGCGGGCGTTTTCCTTGCCCTGCCCCAGCTGGTCACCCTCGTAGGTGAACCACGACCCCGACTTGCGGATGAAGCCGTGCTCGACACCCATGTCGATCAGCGAGCCCTCCTTGGAGATGCCCTGGCCGTAGAGGATGTCGAACTCGGCCTGCTTGAACGGCGGCGAGACCTTGTTCTTGACGACCTTGACGCGGGTGCGGTTGCCGACCGCGTCGCCGCCGTCCTTGAGGGTCTCGATACGGCGCACGTCCAGTCGCACCGACGAGTAGAACTTGAGCGCCTTGCCGCCGGTGGTGGTCTCCGGCGAACCGAACATCACACCGATCTTCTCGCGCAGCTGGTTGATGAAGATGGCGGTGGTGCCCGAGTTGTTCAGGGCACCCGTCATCTTCCGCAGCGCCTGGCTCATCAGTCGGGCCTGCAGACCGACGTGACTGTCGCCCATCTCGCCCTCGATCTCGGCGCGGGGCACCAGCGCGGCCACCGAGTCGACGACGATGATGTCGAGGGCGCCGGAGCGGATCAGCATGTCCGCGATCTCCAGCGCCTGCTCACCGGTGTCCGGCTGCGAGACCAGCAGGGCGTCGGTGTCGACGCCGAGCTTGCGGGCGTACTCGGGGTCGAGCGCGTGCTCGGCGTCGATGAACGCCGCGACACCGCCTGCGGCCTGCGCGTTCGCCACCGCGTGCAGCGCGACGGTCGTCTTACCCGAGGACTCCGGGCCGTAGATCTCGACGACGCGCCCGCGCGGCAGGCCGCCGATCCCGAGCGCGACGTCGAGGGCGATGGACCCGGTGGGGATCACCGAGATGGGCTGGCGCGCCTCCTCACCGAGACGCATCACCGAGCCCTTGCCGAAGTTCTTGTCGATCTGCGCCAGTGCGAGCTCGAGCGCCTTGTCGCGATCGTGTGCCTGTGGTGCCATCGGTTCTCCTTAGTCAGGAACTCGTGTGTCGTCAGGAGCTCGCGTGTCGAGCGGCCCGATTTCCGGGCGGCCCGATGTTCGAGCGGGGTCTCACTGTGTTGTGGTCACCGTAGACGGGGACACCGACAAACTCTGCCGACGCGACCTGACGAGCACACCCCCAGCATAGGGGAACACCTGTTCGAGTCAATGGCCCGGGATGGGCGTGTCGGCGCCAACGCCGCAACTACCAGCGGCTTCGTGGCACCTCGAACTCGACGCAGAGCGCACGCCACACCTCACGCGGTTCCCGACCGGCCTCGATGGCCTGCGCGGCGGTCCTGCCACCCAGGCTGAGCAGCACGTGGTCCACCAGCAGGGATTCGCCGTAGAGTCGGCCGAACTCGCCGTGTACCAGTTCATTGAACTCGGTCAGTCGCACGGACCAACGGTAACGCGTGCCGCCGTCCGGCCATCAGGCCCGCCCGCCCGCCGCGCGATCATGGCAGGGTCGATCCAGCGGCGGCGGCCGCCCGGCACACCGCGACCGGGTCGGCAACCTCGCCCGCGGTCGCCGCGGCCGCGGCCGCCGCCGCCGCGAACGACGGGTCGTCCAGCATCCTCAGCACCGCCCCGCGCAGGGCATCGCCCGACAGCGGCCGCACCACCAGGGCGCTGCCCTGCCTGGCCGCACGGTTCGCCAGCTCCCACTGGTCCCCGCCGCCGGGAACGGTCACCGCGGGCACCCCGGCGAGGAGCGTCTTGGCGAGCATGCCGTGACCGCCGCCGCAGACCACCACCGACGCGTCGGCCAGCAGCGCGTCCTGACGCCCCAGCCCAGCGCTGGCCCAGGACGGCAGGTCCGCAGGAGGGGTGTCGAGCATGGAGGCGACCACCCGCACCCCGGTGCCGTCGAGCGCCGCCAGCGCGGTCTCGAGCATGCCCTCGGCTCCGGTGTGCGCGGTCGACGGCGCGATCATCACCAACGGCCCGTCGCCGGGCGGCGGGGCGAGGAGGTCCGCGGTCGGCTCCCACAGCAGCGGCCCGACCACCTGCGCGTTGTCTGGCCAGTCCGGCCGGGGCACCTCCAGGGCGGGCAGGGTCGCGATCAGCCGCGCGACCGGCCCCGGATCCTCGGCGGGCAGACCGACGCCGACCCTCGCCTCGGAGCGCTGCCGCAGACCCTGCTTGATCGACCGGCCGGTCGCCGCCCGCATCAGCCGGTCGCGGGCCCGACCACGCAGCCCCTCCCCCGGCGCCAGGCCACTGCCGATCGGCGGCAGGCCCGTCGACGGCGCGTACAGCGGATGCGGTGACAACTCCACCCACGGCACGTCGAGCCGTTCGGCGGCCATCCCGCCGCCCGCGGTGAGGATGTCGGAGACCACCAGTTCGGGCAGCATCGCGCTCAGCTCGGGCAGGATCTCGGTGGAGATGTACGCCGCCCGGGTATGGATCCGCGCCCCCGCGTCGAGGTCGTCGTCCTCCGGCCGCGGCGCGAGACCCTTGAGCCTGCGCGCCGAGATCCCCGCCGCGCGCGCGGTGTCCAGCCAGCGATCACCGGTGAACAGCACCGGATCATCGCCCGCGGCAATCAGTTTCAGGCACAGGGCGATGGCGGGGATGGCATGACCGGGATCGGGTCCGGCGACGACGGCGACGCGCATCCGACCAGGGTGCCATAGGCCCCGCTCAGCCCATGACGAGTGGGCCGACTGTGGCAGGCGATTCGGCGGCGGCACCCGCCTCGTCGTCGCCGACGCTAGATCTCCATGCCCGCGTCGGCGCCCATCTGCATGGTGGTGTTCGCCCCGTCGAGGCTCTCGCGGATGATGTCGGCGTGCCCGGCGTGCTGGGCCGTCTCCCGCAGGATGTGCATGAGGATTTTCAGCCCACTCCACCATTGACGCTGCGGCGCCCACGGCGCGGTCGGCAGCGGGACCGGCTCGGTGAGGTCGAGGTCGCGGACCGCGGCCTCGGTCTCACGGGCCACCACGACATAGTCCGCGAGCAGCGCCTCAAGGGTCTCGTCCGACCCGACCGTCCACGACTGCATCGCGGAGTCCATGTCGAACTCGGCGGCCTCGTCCCGCTCGACCAGGGTCCGAATCCAGCCGCGCTCGGTGCCGGTGACGTGCTTGAGCAGGGCGATCAGCGTCAACTCGCTGGCCGTTGACCGGGTGCGGGCCCCCGCGTCGTCGAGGCCCCGGAAGGTGATCAGGAAGGTGCTGCGCTGCTCGGCGAGCAGGTCGAGGATGTCGGTCGTGGCAGTGCTCTGCGGATCGGTGGTCATGGTGTGCGTCGCTCCCGAACGTCGGTACAGCCGTGTCGAACCGGACGCCCCACCGTACGACCTCGCACCGACAATGTTCAGCCGAGCGCGGCCACCGCCGCGTTCCGTGCGCGGTCCCGGTCGGCGGGGACCAGACCGATCCGGGTTCGGCGGTCAAGGAGGTCGTCGACGTCCAGCGCCCCTTCGCTGCGGACCGCGAACACCAACTCGGCGTGGCTGACGTCGATCCCGTCGGCCACCCGATCGAGGGGCCCGGCCGCGGCGACGCTGCCCGCCTCGGCTCCGTACCGGTCGATCAGCGACGCGGGCAACCCGGTCGGTGCCGCACCCGCACCGACCACCGGCAGATTCCTCGTGACACACGCCCCGGCCGCGAGGCCCCCGGCCAGGATCGCGGCATCGACCGCGTCCTGCGCCATCTTCCGATAGGTGGTCAGCTTCCCGCCGACGACACTGATCACCCCGGCGCCCGAGGTGAGGACCGCGTGGTTGCGGGACAGGTCCGCGGTCGCACCGTCCCCGGTGTCGAGCAGGGGCCGCAGGCCCGCGTAGCTGGCGAGCACGTCGCTGCGGGTCAGGTCGCCCCCCAGCGCAGTGTTGACGGTGGTCAACAGGAAGTCGATCTCGGGCTCGGTGGCCACCGGGACGTCGGGGATCTCCCCCGATGCCGCCTCGTCGGTCAGCCCGAGGTAGACCCGACCCAGCTGCGCGGGCAACGCGAACACGAAGCGGTTCGTCTCGCCGGGAATGGGGACGGTGAGCGCCGCCGTCGGGTTCCCGAGTCGCTCCGCGGAGAGCACCAGGTGGGTGCCGCGGCTGGGTTTGAGCGCGATGTCGGGGTCGACCTGCCCGGCCCACACCCCGGCGGCATTGACGACCGCGCGGGCCCGCACCGTGAGCTCCTCCCCGGTCAGCTCGTCCCGGAGCCGCGCACGATCACCGGTGACGTCGTACGCCCCGACCCGGGTAAGGATCTTCGCGCCGTGCCCGGCCGCCGTGCGGGCGATCGCGACGACCAGTCGCGCGTCGTCGACGAGCTGGCCGTCGTACGCGAGCAGGCCGCCGCGCAGGCCGTCCCGGCGCACCGCTGGCGCGAGGGCGATCGCCGCGGCCGACCCGACGCGCCGGGAGCGCGGCAGCACCGACGCGGGGGTGCCGGCGGTCGCCCGCAGCGCATCGCCGGCGAGGAATCCGGCCCGCACCAGCGCCTTCTCGAATCGCCCGACGGACGGCAGCAGCGGCACCAGCTGCGGCAGCGCCCGGATCAGGTGCGGCGCAGTCCGGGTCATCAGGATGCCGCGTTCGACGGCGCTCTCCCTGGCGATGCCAACGTTCCCGCTCGCGAGGTACCGGAGTCCGCCGTGCGCGAGCTTCGAACTCCATCGACTGGTCCCGAAGGCCAGGTCACGGCGTTCGACGAGGACGGTCCGCAGTCCGCGGGACGCGGCGTCCAGCGCGACCCCGACCCCGGTGATCCCGCCGCCGATCACCAGCAGGTCGATCGGATCCCCGTCACCGAGCTCGGACAGTTCCCGCGCTCGGCGGTCGGCATTGAGGGCGGTCGGGGCGTTGAGGTGCACGGTGAACTCCTGATCCGGGATGTCAGACGGACGGTGCGGTCAGATAGGCGTCGACGGCGACGGTCAGCTCCCCGATCAGCGCGTCGGGCGGGAGCAGGTCGGCGACCATTCCGGCGGACTGGACCGCCGACTGCGTCATCAACAGCAGCATCGTCGCGAGGGCGACGGGGTCGCCTGCCCGGACCGAGCCGTCCGCCTGGCCGGCAACGAGCGCGGGGACGAGATGGTCGATGATCGCGCGCTGGCTGGTGCCGAGCCGCTCGACAATGTAGGTGATGAGCAGTTCGGGGTCGGATCGGAGGATCTTCACAAACAGGGGGTGATGCCGCACCGCGTCCGCCATCTGCGCGACCGCGGCAACGAGTTGGGCGCGCATCGGGCCAGCACCGGACGGTGCCGGGACCGCGAGCCCGATCTCGCGGGTGAGCAGATCCCCCACCACTGCGCGGGTGTCGGGCCAGCGCCGGTAGACGGTCGGCCTGCTCACGCCGGCCCGCCGGGCGATCTCCGCGAGCGTGGTGCGCCGCAGGCCGAACTCGAGGACGCAGGTCCGGGCCGCGTCGAGGATCTGGTCGTCGACGCACCGGGCCGCCGCGGTGTCACTGCTCACGCGTTCACATTTCCCCGGTCGAGATCAGCGTTACGAATAGACATTGTGTGTAACACTGTAACGCATGATCGACTTCACAGCACCCGAGCACCCGGCGACCGAGGCCCCCGTCATGGAGTGGGACGCCTGGGGAGTCGGCGAGTTCCGCAAGCAACTCTCCCCGCAGGTCCTGTCCCTGCTCGGGGCGGCGCTCGGGGTCGACGCGGCGCAGGCCGCCGCCCCCGCCGAGTCCGACGTCGTGCTGCGGCCCAGCTCCCTCACCGACGCGCACCGCCGCGCGCTCAAGGACCTGCTCGGATCCGACAACGTCCGCGCCGACTCCGCGATCCGGCTCCGCCACGCGGGCGGAAAGTCCACACCCGACCTGTTGCGCCGCAAGGACACCGCGGCGCAGGACGCCCCGGACGCGGTGGTCCTGCCCGCCTCCCACGAGAACGTCCTCGCCCTCCTGCAGTGGTGTGCCAGGAACACGGTCGCGGTGGTCCCGTTCGGCGGCGGCACCAGCGTCGTCGGCGGACTCGACCCGGTCCGCGGCGGCTTCGACACGGTGATCGCGGTGGATCTGCGGCGCCTGAACGCGCTCGTCGACCTCGATCCGGTGTCCGGGATCGCGACCCTGCAGGCGGGTGTGACCGGACCGCAGGCGGAGGAACTGCTCGGGGTGCACGGCTTTTCGCTCGGCCACTTCCCGCAGAGCTTCCAGTTCGCGACGATCGGCGGATTCGCCGCGACCCGCTCGTCCGGGCAGGCGTCCGCGGGCTACGGCCGGTTCGACGACATGGTGCAGCACCTGCGGGTTGCGACCCCGGCAGGCACCCTCAGCCTCGGCCGCGGCCCGGCGTCGGCCGCGGGACCGGACCTGCGCGAGCTGCTCGTCGGCTCGGAGGGCACCTTCGGCGTCATCACGGAGGTCACCGTCCGGGTGCACCCGGTGCCCGCGACCACCGCCTACCGCGCCTGGTCGTTCCCCGACTTCGAGACCGGCGCGCACGCACTGCGGACGGTGGTCCAGACCGGCGCCGCACCGACGGTGATGCGCCTGTCGGATGAGGCGGAGACCGGCATCAACCTGGCGCTGGCCGGGGACATCGGTGGCGAGAGCCCCACGTCGGGATGCCTGGCCATCACCACGTTCGAGGGCACCGAGGCGCACGTGCGGGCCCGCTCCGAGGAGGCGGGCGCCCTGCTCGCCGCCGCAGGCGGAACCGACCTCGGCGACGGGCCCGCCCGATCCTGGGAGCACGGCCGCTTCTCCGCCCCCTACCAGCGCGATGCACTGCTGAACGCGGGCGCGGTCGTCGAGACCCTGGAGACGGCGACCACCTGGTCCAACCTGGCGACCCTCCGCGACGCCGTCACCACCGCCCTCACCGAATCCCTCACCGCGCAGGGCACCGCGCCCCTCGTGATGTGCCACATCTCGCACACCTACCCGACCGGCGCGTCGCTGTACTTCACGGTCGTGTGCGCGCAGGCCGCGGATCCGCTGATCCAGTGGTCCGCGGCCAAGCGCGCCGCGGGCGATGCCATCGTCGCGGCGGGCGGAACGATCACCCACCATCACGCCGTCGGCCGGGATCACCGCCCGTGGATGGCGGACGAGGTCGGCGAGCTCGGTGCGAGCGTCCTGCAGGCGGTCAAGGACGCGCTCGACCCCGTCGGCATCCTCAACCCCGGCAAGCTGATCCCATGAGATCGGTGACGGTGCTGACGAACCCGCACGCCGGCGGCGGACACCCGCACGAGGTGGCCGCGGCCGCGACGGCGCGCCTGCGCGAGCGGGGCATCGACATCACCGCGATCGAGGGCGGCTCCCCTGCCGAGGCCCTGCAGCTGGCCCGCGCCGCGGTCGAGGCAGGCACCGACGCCCTCGTCGCGGTCGGCGGCGACGGGCTGATCAACATCGCCTGGCAGGCGGTCGCGGAATCCGGGGTGCCGCTGGGCATCATCCCCGGCGGGACCGGCAACGACCATGCCCGACTGTTCCACATCCCGGTCGACGACCCGGTCGCGGCGGCGGACATCGTCGCCGAGGGCGAGACGGCCGACGTCGACCTCGGACGGGTCACCGTCGGCGCGGCCGCGCACTGGTTCGGCACGGTGCTGTGCGGCGGTTTCGATTCCCTCGTCACCGAACGGGCGAACCGGATGCGCTGGCCGCGGGGCCCGATGCGCTACAACCTCGCGATGCTCGCGGAACTGGCGAGCCTGCGGGCGATCCCGTATCGGATCGTGCTCGACGACCGCACCCTCGATCTGGACGCGGCGATGGTCTCGATCGGGAACGGCACCTCGTACGGCGGCGGGATGCTCATCGCGCCGGACGCGAGCCTGACCGACGGACTGTTCGACGTCGTCGTCATCGCTCCGGGCAGCCGATGGAAGCTGGTCCGGCTGTTCCCCACCGTCTACAAGGGGACCCACGTGTCGCTCGACGAGGTGCGGGTCTTCCGCTCCGCCTCGGTGCGGGTGGAGGCGGCGGGTATCACCGCGTACGCGGACGGGGAACGGATCGCGCCGCTGCCGATCGACGTCCAGACCGTTCGGGGGGCCGGGCGCGTCATCGTCGGCGCTCCGGTCCACTGACCCACGCCCCAGGATTGAATGGGGGTTCAGGTGCCACCGTGCCGCCGGAAATGCGCCATGAACCCCCATTCACCGCATCGCGGCGGGCGGGTCAGAACGAGAACAACTCGAACCCAACCGCCCGCGGCGCCGGGAATCCGGGCTTCGGACCGGTTGCCATCTCCACCTGCGCGGCGGCCTGCTCCGCGACCGGGACGTCGCTGAGCGCGGCGAGGTAGCGGGCATGCTCGGCAAGGGACGCGACCGCGAGGTCGACCGTTGCCGTCACGTCAGCGGCGTGCGTGTGCCCGGACGGCCCGGTCACCGCCGCCCACCGCACACCCGACCAGCGCGGTTCGGGCAGGTCCGGGAAGATCCACTCGTTCGCGGCGTCCGCGATCGCGTCCAGTGCGGCCAACCCGACGGCCCGGTGGTCGGCGCTGTTGCGGCGTCCGGGGACCACGGCCTCGTGATGAGTCAGGGTGACGACGATCTCGGGCCGGTGCCTGCGGATCGCCCCGGCGATCGCGGCGCGCAGCGCCGGGCAGTACTCGACGGTGCCGTCCCGGAGGCCGAGGAACTCGACCTCGGTGACCCCGACGACCCGGGCGGACCGGAGTTGCTCCGCCTCCCGCAGCGGTCCGCACTCGGCGGGCGGGACCCCCTCGATCCCCGCCTCCCCCCGCGTGACGAGGACGTAGCGGACGTCCTTGCCCTGCGCGGTCCACCGGGCAACGGCCGCCGCGCAGCCGTATTCGATGTCGTCGGGATGCGCGACGATCACCACGCCGCGCTGCCAGTCCTCGGGAATCGGTTCGATCGTGGGCTCCATGCCAACGAGCATGCCGCCGGATACCGGTTCGGGTGGCGAGACGCGCCCGGGCAGCACGCCTAGATCTTCGTGACCTTCTGCGAGTCCGAATCCGAGAACGCCTTGACCAGCAGGTACACACCGAACACCACGGCGCTGACGGCGAGGATCCAGAACAGGCCCTTCACCAGCACCCCGACCAGGGCCAGTGCGATCCACACCAGCGCAACGACACCGAGAATCTTCCAGAACACGATGGTTCTCCGTTTCTTGCGGGCCGAACCACCACGAGTTGGCGGTCCGCTGCCGTCCAGCCTGACAGGATCGCGCCGGTAAATCACCAGCTCAACGGCAAGATCAGGGAAAGATCAGGGTGAACCCCCATGCCCCGCGGCCGCCCCGACCGGGTGGAGGAGCCCATCGGCCGACGCGCCTGACATAAGCTCGACCGGTCCCCGCCACCTAGGAGCTCTGCACCACCCGTGTCCTCCCGAATCTCCGGCGCCCCGGCACTGACCGCGCGCGACCTCGCCCAGGTCGCGGTCTTCGCGGCGCTGATCATCGCCCTCGGCCTGCCCGGCACCATCACCATCGGCACCTCCGGCGTGCCGATCACCCTGCAGAGTCTCGGCGTGATGGTCGCGGGCGCGCTCCTCGGCGCCCGCAAGGGATCGCTGGCCGTGCTGACCGTGATCGCGGTCGGGATGGCCCTGCCCGTCCTCGCAGGCGGGCGCACCACCCTGACCGCGCTGGCCAGCCCGACCGCGGGCTTCCTGATCGGCTGGATCCCGACCGCCGCGCTGATCGGGTGGCTGACCGTCAAGGCGCTGCCCCGCTACAACGCGATCGTCGGGACCCTGATCAACCTGCTCGGCGGGATCGTCGTGCTGTACGCCTGCGGGATCGCGGGCATGCTGCTGCGCACCGACCTGACGCTGGTGGCCGCGCTGTCGGCGAACGTGACCTTCCTTCCCGGCGACGCGATCAAGGCGGTGGTCGCCGCCGTCGTCGCCGCCCAGGTGCACCGGGCGTACCCCGCCCTGCTGACCGGCCGCCGGGCGCCAGCGGCGCCCGCCGCCGACGCCGCCTGACCCCGCCGATGACCGAGATCCGGTTCCGGTCCGTCGCGCACCGCTACGGGGAACGCGCCGTCCTGCGCGAGGTGGACCTGACCCTCACCGAATCCCGCATCGGGATCGTCGGTGCCAACGGCAGCGGCAAGTCGACACTCGCACGAATGATCAACGGGCTGGTGGTCCCCACCGCCGGGACGGTGACCGTCGACGGACTCGACACCGCCCGCGACGGCAGGAAGGTGCGTCGCAAGGTGGGGTTCGTGTTCACCGACCCCGACCATCAGATCATCATGCCGACCGTCGCCGAGGACATCGCGTTCTCCCTCAAGCGGTCGGGGCTGCCCGCCGCCGACCGGGACGCGCGGGTCGCCAGCGTGCTCGGCCGGTTCGGGCTCGCCGGGCACGCCGACCACCCCACCCACCAGCTGTCCGGCGGGCAGAAGCAGCTGCTGGCGCTCGCGGCGATCATGGTCACCGAGCCCGAGGTGATCGTCGCCGACGAGCCGACCACGCTGCTGGACCTGCGCAACACCCGGCTGGTCTCGGACACCTTCGCGGCGCTGCCGCAGCAGCTGATCGCGGTGACCCACCATCTGGACCTGCTCGCGGACTTCGACCGGGTCATCGTCATCGACTCCGGGGGCGTCGCCGCCGACGGCGCGCCCGCCGAGGCGATCGGCTTCTATCGACGGCTCGCCGGGTGACGACGCTCGGCCTGTACCGACCGGGGCGGTCCGTGCTGCACCGGCTGCCCGCGGGCGGGAAGCTGATCGGGTTGGTGCTGTTCCTCATCGGGCTCGCGGCGTTCGTTCGGCAGCCGTGGCAGCTGGCGCCCGCCGCGGTCGTGGTGATCGCCGGGTTCGGCATCGCCCGCATCCCCGCACGGGTGGTGCTCGCCCAGTTGCGTCCGGTGCTGTGGATGCTCGCGTTCATCGCGGTGTTTCAGGTCGTCTTCACCGGGTGGCGACGTGCGCTGGTGGTGTGCGGGGTGCTGCTGCTGTCCGTCGCCGTCGCGGCACTGGTGTCCCTGACCACCCGGGTACTGGACATGCTCGACGCGCTGCACCGGATCCTCGGGCCGTTCCGGCGGTTCGGGGTGGACCCCAACCGGGTCGGTCTGGTGCTGGCGATGACGATCCGCTGCATCCCGCTGCTTGCCGGGCTGGTCGCCGAGGTGACCGAGGCCCGCAAGGCCCGTGGTCTCGGCTTCTCCCTGCGGGCCCTGGCCGTCCCGGTCGTGATCGGTGCCGTCCGCACGGCCGACGCGATGGGCGAGGCCCTCGCCGCGCGCGGCGTCGACGACTGACGAACGCGGGTCGGAAAACGACGCCAGGCCCGGACGATGTCCGGACCGGGCCTGGCGTCGGTGTGGAACTACTGCGCGGCGGGACCCTCGGTCTTCGGGGCAGCCGCCGGGGTCTGCGGCGCTGCCGCCGGAGTGGCACCGCCCCCCGACGGAAGCGCGTCGCCCTTCATCGAGGCGCGGATCTGCTCGAGACGACTGTGGCCTGCCATCTGCACGCTGGCCTGCTGGACCTCCATCATCCGTCCCTGGACGGAGTTCTGAGCCAGCTCCGCGGAGCCGAGCGCGTCCGCGTAGCGGCGTTCGATCTTGTCGCGCACCGCGTCGAGGCTGGGGGTGTTGCCCGGCGCGGACAGGGTGGCGTCCATCGACCGCAGCGAGTCGCTGACCTTCTCCTGCATCTTGGCCTGCTCGAGCTGGCTGAGCAGCTTGGTGCGCTCGGCGACCTTGGCCTGCAACGCCATCGCGTTCTGCTCGACGGCCTTCTTCGCCTGCGCGGCCGCCTGCAGCGACTGGTCGTGCAGCACCTTCAGGTCCTCGACGGACTGTTCGGCCGTCACCAGCTGTGCGGCGAAGGCCTCGGCGGCGTTGGTGTACTGGATCGCCTTCTCGTTGTCGCCCGCGGTGGCGGCCTGGTCCGCCAGGGTGACGGCCTGACGAGCGTTCGCGTTGAGCTTCTCCACCTCGTCGAGCTGGCGGCTCAGCTTCATCTCCAGCTGGCGCTGGTTGCCGATGACCGATGCGGCCTGCTGCGAGAGTGCCTGGTGCTGGCGCTGCGCGTCCTCGATTGCCTGCTGAATCTGAACCTTCGGGTCCGCCTTCTCGTCGATTTTCGAGTTGAAGAGCGCCATCAGGTACTTCCAGCCCTTGACGAACGGGTTAGCCATGGGTGTGATCCTGCCTCCATCTGATGCGCCGCGTCATCCGCGACCCGGTGCGCGACCGTCGCACACCGCCTTGCGCCACTGTCCTCGTCGAATCTACAGCGATCCGGCACCACCGCGAACCATCCGCGCCGACCCGAATCCGGTCCGGCTGAAGCGAGCGGACCGACCGAACCGCCCCCGAGCGGACCGTCAGGCGGCGGCCAATGCCGTCGCCTGCGGCGCCGGAATCACCACCCGGGTGTCCCCGTCGATGCGCGGCGCCGCCGCGTGCACGACCTCGGGCATCGCGGAGCCCGCGGTCTCGGTACTGACGGCCCCGGCACGTACCGCGGTCGCGTCCGACAGCGTCTCGCTGACGTCGTGGAGCACGTCCGACAGCGGAACGTCGAGCGCGTCGCAGATCGCGGCGAGCAGTTCGCTCGACGCCTCCTTCCGCCCCCGTTCGACTTCGGAAAGGTATCCCAGGCTGACACGCGCCGAGCTCGACACCTCGCGCAGCGTGCGGCTCTGGGCCACCCTCGTGCGCCGCAGACTGTCCCCGAGCGCTTCTCGCAACAACACGGTCATCTGGCACCTCCTTCACTTGCCCCCGACGGGTCGTACGACGAGTCCTGTTGGTTCAACGAGCCGCCATGTCGAGTTGGTTCCCGACCCTATCCCGCCGCACCGGAACGCACGCGACCGAGGACGTCCGACACGGCCTCGGCGACGGCCGCGCGGCGAATCTCCCAGCGACCACCCGGCAACGTCAGCCGCCGGACGGCGACCCCGTCCCGGCCCGCGACCCCGAGGAACACCGTTCCGACCGGGGTGCCGTCCTGCGGGTCGGGTCCGGCGACACCGGTGAGCCCGATCCCCCAGTCCGAGCCGCAGCGCGCGGCAGCGCCGGTGGCGAGTTCGGCGGCGGTGCTCGCGGCGACCGGGCCGTCCGCGGCGAGCGTCGCCGCCGACACCCCGGCCAGGCCTACCTTCAGGTCGGTGGCGTACACGATCAGTCCGCCACGCAGCACAACACTGGCGCCGGGCACGCCCGCGATCGTCGCGGCAAGCAGCCCGGCGGTCAGGGATTCGGCGGTCGCGACGGTTTCCCGTCGTTCGGTCAGCGCCGCAACCAGCGCGACGACCTCGGTGCCGTCGGTCAGCGGATCGGTCATGGCGCCGGGTGGCGGGTGTGCACGTCCGCGCGCAGCCGGATCGACTGAATCACGTAGTCGAGTCCGGTAACGACGGTGAGCAACACCGCGGCACCCATCAGGACGGCGGCCGCGGTCGCCACGGCACCGGACAGCGGCAGCAGATACAGACCGATCGCGACGGACTGCACCAACGTCTTGACCTTGCCGCCGCGGCTGGCCGGGATCACCCCGTGCCGCAGGACCGCGAACCGCAGGACGGTGACGCCGATTTCGCGGGCGGCGATGACGCCGGTCACCCACCAGCTCAGGTCACCCAGGATCGACAGGCCGACGAGCGCCGCGCCGATCAGGGCCTTGTCCGCGATCGGGTCCGCGAGTTTGCCGAAGTCGGTCACCAGCCCGTACTTGCGGGCCACCTGGCCGTCGATCCGATCGGTGATCGCCGCGATTGCGAACACCGCGGCCGCCGCGATCCGCCACGGCGTCTCGTGCCCGTCGCCGACGAACAGCAGAAGCAGGAACACCGGGACCAGCAGGATCCGGAGCATCGTCAGCACGTTCGCGATGTTCAGCACCGGGACGGGGCGCCCGGCCGCCGCGTCGGAGCCCTCGGTCGACGACACCGCGAGACCGTCCGAGGCCCGCTGCTGCGCGGTCATTTTCGGGCTCCGCGACCGGCGCAACGGGGGCGCACGCCCGAGGCGTCAGCGACGCGGGCGGAGATAAGACGGGACGGCACATCGCCCAGAATATCGTTTCGTGCCCCGACTACTGTTCACCCCATGACTTCAGGCGTTGCCCAGTCCGACCCGGACCCGCTGCTCGTCCGCCGCGCACGCACCTCGGACGTCCCGGACATCAAGCGCCTGATCGACATCTACGCCGGCCGCATCCTGCTGGAAAAGAACCTGGTGACCCTGTACGAGGCGGTGCAGGAGTTCTGGGTCGCCGAGATCGGCGGCGAGGTCGTCGGCTGCGGCGCGCTGCACGTGCTGTGGGGCGACCTGGGTGAGATCCGGACCGTCGCGGTCGACCCGACGGTGAAGGGACGTGGTGTCGGCCACCTCGTTGTCGCCCGATTGGTCGGCGTTGCGCGGCAACTCGAACTCGAGCGGGTCTTCGTGCTCACCTTCGAGGTCGACTTCTTCGCCAGGCACGGCTTCGTCGAGATCGAGGGCACCCCGGTGACCGCGGAGGTGTACGCGGAGATGTGCCGGTCCTACGACACCGGTGTCGCCGAGTTCCTCGACCTCAGCTACGTCAAGCCGAACACGCTCGGCAACACCCGCATGCTGCTGACCCTCTGACCCGCCCCTGCCTCCCCCAACGAAAGCGAGTTCCGATGCCCGTCATCGCCGTCGAATACAGCTATGCCGCCGCGACCGCGGCGGCCCGCGACGAGATCCGCCCCGACCACCGCGGGTGGCTCGCCGGCCTCGTCGACGCGGGCACCGTCCTGAGCACCGGCCCGTACGCCGACGGCAGCGGCGCGCTGATTCTCGTCCGAGCCGTGGACGTCGACGCCGCCCGCGCCCTGTTCGCCGACGATCCGTTCGGGCGGGCGGGCCTCGTCGACCGTGCCCGGTTCACCGAGTGGACGCCGGTGATGGGCGCCTTCGCCTGACGCAGGTGCGCCCCGCCCCGCGGACGCGGGACGGGGCGGACAAGCGATCACGCCGTGGTCGTCGGCTCCTTGTCCTTGTCGCCACGGGTCTTGATCAGGCTGGCGACGGTCGTGACGATCAGCACGCCGATGATCACGGTCAGCGAGAACGCGATGCTGATCTCGGGGACCGTGACGTGCTCGCCGCCGTTGACGAACGGCAGGGTGTTCTCGTGCAGCGCGTGCAGCACGAGCTTGACGCCGATGAACGCCAGGATGATCGACAGACCGTAGGACAGGTACACCAGCCGTTCGAGCAGGCCACCGATCAGGAAGTACAGCTGCCGCAGGCCCATCAGCGCGAACGCGTTCGCGGTGAAGACGATGTACGGCTCCTTGGTCAGACCGTAGATCGCCGGAATCGAGTCGAGCGCGAACAGGATGTCGGTGAAGCCGATCGCGATGAGGGCAAGGAGCAGCGGGGTGACGAAACGCCTGCCGTCGATCTTGGTGACCAGCTTGTCGCCGTCGTACACCTCGCTGACCGGCACGAACCGGCGCACGATCGAGACCATCCGGTTCTCGCGCTTTTCCTCCGCGTCTGCCTCGTCACCGTGGTCCTTGACCAGCTTGATCGCCGTGTACACGAGGAAGAAACCGAACAGGTAGAAAACCCAGCTGTAGGCGTTGATCGCGGCCGCGCCGACGGCGATGAACACACCGCGCAGCACCAGCGCCATCACGATGCCGATCAGCAGCACCTTCTGCTGGTATTCGCGGGGCACCGCGAAGCTGGACATGATGATGACGAACACGAACAGGTTGTCCACCGAGAGCGCCTTCTCGGTGATGTACCCGGCGAAATACTCACCGCCGGCGCCGGTTCCCCACTGCCACATGACGAACAGGCCGAACAGGATCGCGATGCCGATGTAGACGGCCGACCAGAAGCCGGACTCCCGCAGGGTTGGTGCGTGCGGTGTCCGCACGTGCGCGAAGAAGTCGAAGACGAACAGGCCAAGGATCACCACGCAGGTGACGATCCAGATCAGGGGTGTGATGTGCACTCGTAGACCTCCGGTAGTCGATCAGGACACCGGAGGTCTCTCCCGCCGAACGTCACCGGCCGGCCGCGTCACCGCGTGCCGCCCCGGGTCGATCGACCGACAACCCCGGAGCGGCGACGGCGCCGATCGTGTTGACGAGGTTGCCACGGATCACGGGGATACTCCCCTCCAAAGCCTCCCCATTCAATCACAGCATCGGCCGCTCGCCACGAACGAGCAGGTCAGTCGTCGGACGGGGATTCGTCCGGGTCGCCGCCGCGGATCGACCACAGCAGACCGTCCAGTTCATCCGGTTTGATCAGCACCTCGCGCGCCTTCGACCCCTCGCTCGGCCCGACGACGCCGCGGGTCTCCATCAGGTCCATCAACCGCCCCGCCTTCGCGAACCCGACCCGCAGCTTGCGCTGCAGCATCGACGTGGATCCGAACTGGCTGGTCACCACCAGCTCGACGGCCTGCAGCAGCACGTCCATGTCGTCGCCGATGTCGGGGTCGACGTCCTTCTTCTCGGCGGCCTTGGCGGTGGTGACGCCCTCGGTGTATTCGGGTTCGGCCTGATTCTTGGTGAAGTCGACGACGGCCGCGATCTCCTCGTCGGTGATGAACGCGCCCTGCATGCGGGTCGGCTTCCCCGCGCCCATCGGCAGGAACAGCCCGTCGCCCATGCCGATCAGCTTCTCCGCGCCGGGCTGGTCGAGGATGACCCGCGAGTCGGTCAGCGACGACGTCGCGAACGCGAGCCGGGACGGCACATTGGTCTTGATCAGGCCGGTGACGACGTCAACCGACGGCCGCTGCGTGGCCAGCACCAGGTGGATTCCCGCGGCGCGCGCCTTCTGGGTGATCCGGACAATCGCCTCCTCCACGTCGCGGGGGGCGGTCATCATCAGGTCCGCGAGTTCGTCGACGATCGCCAGGATGTACGGGTACGGCCGGTACACCCGCTCGCTGCCGAGCGGCGCGGTGATCTCCCCCGACCGGACCTTCTTGTTGAAGTCGTCGATGTGCCGGACCTTGTTGGCCTGCATGTCCTGGTACCGCTGCTCCATCTCCTCGACCAGCCACGCCAGCGCGGCTGCCGCCTTCTTCGGCTGGGTGATGATCGGCGTGATCAGGTGCGGGATGCCCTCATAGGGCGTCAACTCGACCATCTTGGGGTCGATCAGGATCATCCGGACCTCGTCCGGGGTGGCCCGCTGCAGCAGTGACACCAGCATCGAGTTGACGAAGCTGGACTTGCCGGAACCGGTGGAACCCGCGACCAGCAGGTGCGGCATCTTCGCCAGGTTCGCGCTGACGAAGTCGCCCTCGATGTCCTTGCCGAGGCCGATCACCAGCGGATGGTGGTCCTTACGCGTGGACGGGGCGGTGAGCACGTCGGCGAGCCGGACCATCTCGCGGTCCGTGTTGGGCACCTCGATACCGACCGCGGACTTGCCGGGGATCGGCGCCAGCAGCCGCACATTGTCGGTCGCGACCGCGTACGCGATGTTGCGGGCCAGGGCGGTGATCTTCTCGACCTTCACACCCGGACCCAGTTCCACCTCGTAGCGGGTGACGGTCGGACCGCGGGTGTAGCCGGTGACGGCGGCGTCGATCTTGAACTGCAGGAGCACCTCGGAGATCGCGTCGATCATCGCCTGGTTCGCGGAGCTCCCGGTCTTCGGTGGATCGCCGTCGATCAGCAGCGACGCGGGCGGCAGCGTGTAGTCGCCCTCGACCACCCGATCCGGGATCAGCATCTCCGGTTCGTCGTCGGCCTTCGGCGGCGGTGTCGCCGCCTGCTTCGGCTTGGGCTTCGGTTTCGGCTTCGGCGCGGGTGGCGCGGCGGGTGCGGCCGGGGCGGCGAACTCCGCGTCCGGGACGAGCACCTCGGTCGGCGCGTATCCCTCGTCGAGCGGATAGTTCGATTCCGGGTCCGTCGCGACCGGATGGTCGTCGAAGCGGGCGTACCCGGACGAGTTCACGCCGTACCGACCGGAGCCGTCCGCGGCGCGGTCGTCGTCGACCGGGTAGCCGTCGGCGTCGAAGAGCGCGGGGTCGTAGTCGGCCTCGGCGCGCCGCCGAGACGGGCGCAGATTGCGCAGCCCCCTGAGGTAGTCCGGCTCGTGGTCGCCGTACTCGGAGCCGACGTCCTCCTCGTCGTCATACGGTTCGTGCTCGCCGTCCGAATGCGACGCCCCGACCAACGCCCGCAGCCGCGCCGGAACCTCGCGGACCGTCGTCCCCGTGAGCAGCAGGACACCGAAGCACATCGCGAGGAGCAGCAGCGGCACCGACAGCCAGAAGGTGACGCCGTCGGTGAGCGGGCCGCCAGCGACGGACCCCACGATGCCCGCCCCCGTTGCGCGCCCGTCCGCGTCCCGCGGTTCCCCGCTGATCACGTGGTAGACGCCGAGCGCGGGGACCGCGACGAGCAGCGACCCGAGCACCAGACGGGGACGGATGTCGGGTTTCGGTTCGGTGCGCATCAGGATCACCGCGACCACGACACCGACCACGGGCAGCATCGCAGCGGCACCGCCGAACAACCCCCGAACCCCGGTTTCGATCCACCCGCCGACCGGGCCGCCCGCCGAGAACCACATGGCGGCGGCGATCACCGCACTGACCGCGATCAGGCCGAGCGCGATCCCGTCCCGCCGATGCCCGTGCTCGATGTCGCCCGCGCGCCCGACGGTGCGGGTCGCGGCCCCGACCCCGCGGGCCATCAGCGTCCACCCCCGGCCGAGTCCGGCGCCGACGGACTGGAGCGCGCCGCCCGACTTCCGGGGCGCGGGCCTACGGTTCGCGGGCCTGCGCGTGGCGGGTCGCGGCGCCGTTGCCTTTCGGGGGGTGCTGACGGTCTTCGTGGTCCGGCTGCGCGCCGTCGCGCCCTTCGCTCCCGCCCCCTTCGCGCCCCGGGCGGCCGACGACCCACCCGAGGCCCCGCCCCGCGGTGCGGACCGCGGCGTGCTCGTGGTGGATCGGGTCCCGGACTTACCTGCCATGACGGCCAGGTTAGTCGCTCCAGCCCCACCGGGACCATCCGCAACACTCGTCCCAGCGCCGGAGCAGCGCGATCAGACGCCCCGCGTCAGCGCCCGGACCGCGGCGACCGCCCGGTCCGGGCCGTCCAACGCGACCCGGACCGCGTCGCGGCCGAAGCCGTACAACACCAGCTCCGGCGGCGTGCCCACCATGGTCACCTGATCGGCCCCCGCCACCTGGCGCGGGATCACCCGCCGCCCCTCCCCCGCCTCGACGACGACCGTGCACGGCGCCCTCCGGAACGCCATCCGCGTCGTCCGCTTCGCCAGCGACCACAGCGGACCGTCCCAGTCGGCACCCAGGTCCCGCGGCTCCCAGCCGGCACCGGCGCGCCGGACGTCCTCGTGGTGCACGAACATCTCCCCCAGGTTGGCCTGCGCGTCGAACCAACGCAGCGGCGACCAGGCGGGCGGGCCGGTCCGCACCAGCTTGAGCAGCTCCGGGTACGGGCGGGCGGCGATCCCCGCCTGCACCCGCGCGGTGTGCCCGGCCAGGGGCGCCACCAGGATCCCCGGCGCCGCGTCGAGTCGACGTTCCCGCAGGATCAGGTGCGCGGCCAGGTCGCGGGTGGTCCAGCCCGCGCACAGCGTCGGCGCCTCCGGTCCGACCGAGGTCATCGTCGCCACCAACGCGAGTCGTTCGTCATGGGCGAGGCTCATGGCGCGCACGCTACCGCTCCCCGCGCGTCGGCGGGGTCCACGCCCTCGATAGCGTGCCGACATGACCGCCGCCGAGATGATCGTCATCGCCCTCGCCGGGTTCTGCGCGGGCGGCATCAACGCGATCGTCGGATCCGGCACCCTGGTCACCTTTCCCACCCTCGTTGCGTTCGGCTACCCGCCGGTGGTAGCGACGATGTCGAACGCGGTCGGTCTCGTCGCGGGCGGCGTGTCCGGGACGTGGGGGTACCGCAGGGAACTGCGCGGCCAATGGGATCGGCTGCGTTGGCAGATCCCCGCCTCGCTGCTCGGCGCCTGCCTCGGCGCGTGGCTGCTGCTGCACCTGCCGGACGAGGCGTTCGTGACAATCGTCCCCGTCCTGCTGGTCGGCGCGCTGACCCTGGTCATTGCCGGGCCGCGGATCCAGGCGTGGGCGCGGGCAAGGGCGGAGGCAGCGGGACGCACCGCCGACCACGTCGGGACGGGTCGGATGCTCGCGCTGACCGCGGGCACGTTCGCGGTCGGCGTCTACGGCGGATACTTCACGGCCGCGCAGGGCATCCTGCTGGTCGGCGTGATGGGCGCCCTGCTTCCGGAGTCGATGCAGCGGATGAACGCGGCGAAGAACCTGCTCGCACTGCTGGTGAACATCGTCGCGGCCGCCGCGTACACCCTGGTCGCGTTCGATCGGATCGACTGGGCAGCGGCGGGGCTGATCGCCGTCGGTTCGCTGATCGGTGGGTCGATCGGCGCCCGCTATGGTCGCCGGCTGTCCCCGAACGCGCTACGCGCCGCGATCGTGGTGCTCGGCCTGATCGGCCTGTGGCGCCTGCTGGCCTGACGTGACGCGACCCCCGGTGCGGAGGCACCGGGGGTCGCGTGAGGTGACGATGCTAGACGCCGATGACGGTCGGCACGATCATCGGCCGACGCCGGTACTTGTCGGCGACCCAACGGCCGACGACGCGGCGGACGGCCTGCGCGATCCGGTGGGTATCGGTGACACCCTCCCCGGCGAGCCGGGCGAGTTCCGCCTCGACGAGCACCGCCGCCTCCTTGAGCGCGGCCGGGTCGTCGGAGAAGCCGCGCCCATGCACCTGCGGGGTGCTCACGGCCTTGCCGGTGTGCTGGTCGACCGCGAGGGAGATCGAGATGAACCCGCCCTCGCCGAGCACCAGCCGGTCCGAGAGGGTCGAGTCGCCGACGTCGCCGACCGAGTTGCCGTCCACGTAGACCATCCCGACCGGGACGCGGCCGACGATCTCGGCGAGCCCGTCGACCATGTCGACGACGACGCCGTCCTCGGCGAGCACGATCCGCTCCTCCGGAACACCGGTCGCGGCGGCGAGGGCGGCGTTGGCGCGCAGGTGCCGCCACTCGCCGTGCACCGGCATCGCGTTCGTCGGCCGCACCGCGTTGTACAGGTACAGCAGCTCACCCGCGGACGCGTGCCCGGAGACGTGCACCTTCGCGCTCTGCTGGGTGACGACGGTCGCGCCCCGCTTGGCGAGGCCGTTGACCACCGCGAACACCGAGTTCTCGTTGCCGGGGATCAGCGACGACGCGAGCACGACCAGGTCGTTGGCGCGGATGTTGATCTGGCGATGCTCGCCGCGGGCCATCCGCGACAGCGCGGACAGCGGCTCACCCTGCGAGCCGGTGGAGATCAGCACGAGCCGGTCGTCGGGCAGGTTCGCGGCGGTGTCGATGTCGACGACCACCCCGTCCGGCACGGTCAGGTAGCCGAGATCCTGCGCGATCTGCATGTTCCGGACCATCGAGCGACCGACGAACGCGATCTTGCGCTTGTAGCGGACCGCGACGTCGACGACCTGCTGGATCCGGTGCACGTGGCTGGCGAAGGATGCGACGATCACCCGCTGCTTCGCCTTGCCGATGACGCCGTCGAGGACCCCGCCGATCTCGCGTTCGGGGGTGACAAAGCCGGGGACCTCGGCGTTGGTGGAGTCGACGAGGAACAGGTCGACACCCTCGTCGCCGAGCCGCGAGAACCCGGCGAGGTCGGTGAGCCTGCCGTCGAGCGGCAGCTGGTCGAGCTTGATGTCACCGGTGTGCAGCGCGACACCCGCGGAGGTCTTGATCGCGACCGCGATCGCGTCCGGGATCGAGTGGTTGACCGCGAAGTACTCGCACTCGAACGGGCCGTGGGTGGTCATCTGACCCTCGACGACCTCGACGAGGTTCGGCCGCTGCCGATGCTCGCGGCACTTCGCCGCGACCAGCGCCAGGGTGAACTTCGCCCCGATCACCGGCACATCCGGGCGCATCCGGAGCAGGAACGGCACCGCGCCGATGTGGTCCTCGTGGCCGTGCGTGAGGACGATCGCCTCGACGTCGTCCATCCGGTCCTCGATGTGCGCGAAGTCCGGCAGGATCAGGTCGACGCCGGGCTGCTGGTCCTCGGGGAAGAGCACGCCGCAGTCGACGATGAGCAGCTTGCCCTTGTGCTCGAAGACGGTCATGTTGCGGCCGATCTCGCCGATGCCGCCGAGCGCGACGACCCGCAGGCCGTTGTGCGGTGCCTTCGGCGGAAGACCGAGCCGCTCGGTCGGGTCGACAGCGGCGAGTCCGTCGGGGCGCCCCTTCGACTGCCTCGGCGCCTTGTTTCCGCCCTGGCCGCGACGGCGCCGCGGCGCCTTGTCCTTGGCCTGCTTCTCCTGCGCCGGTTCGGCTGCCCGCTCGGCCGCCGCCTTCCGGGACTTCGCCGCCTTGGCCGGGGCCGCCTTCGCGGGGGCGGCCGTCGCGGGGGCGGCCTTCGCGGGGGCGGCCGTTGCCGGGGCCGCCTGCGCCGGGGCGGCCTTCGCGGGGGCGGCCTTCGTCGCGGGCGCAGTATCGGGCACGTGGGTCACGATCGGCGTCTCGGGAGCCGCCTGCGCGATGCTCGGCGGTCCGGCCTGGCGGCGCGCGCTGCGGCGGCGCTCCGGGCGGGTCACGACAGTGCTCCCGCCGCGCGCAGATCCGCTGCCAGTTCCTCGACTTGCGTTGGTGTCGGCGGTACCTGGGGCAACCGCGGATCACCGACCTCGATGCCCTGCAGTCGCAGTCCAGCCTTCGACCCGGTGACACCACCGAGGCGGCCGAACGACCGGATCAGCGGGAGCATGCTGGCATTGATCTGCGTGGCCCGGGCGACGTCACCGGACCGGTACGCGTCGAGCAGCTCACCCAGCCTGCCGGGCACGAGATGCCCGATGACGCTGACGAATCCGACGGCGCCGACGGACAGCCAGGGCAGGTTCAGCGGGTCGTCACCGGAGTAGAACTCCAGGTCGGTGTTAGCGATCAGCTCGGCGCCGGCGACCAGATCACCCTTGGCGTCCTTGACCGCCTTGATCCGGGGGTGCTCGGCGAGCCGGTAGATGGTCTCGGTAGCAATCGGAACGACCGAACGCGGCGGAATGTCGTACAGCATCACCGGCAGGTCGGTGGCGTCGGCGACCGCGGTGAAGTGCGCGAGCAGGCCGGCCTGCGGCGGCTTCGAGTAGTACGGGGTGACGACCAGCAGGCCGTGCGCACCCGCGCGGGCGGCATCCCTGGCCAGTTCGACGCTGTGCGCGGTGTCGTTGCTGCCCGCGCCAGCGACGATCTTGGCGCGGTCGCCGACGGCGTCGATCACCGCGCGCATCAGTTCGAGCTTCTCGGTTTCGGTGGTGGTCGGAGACTCCCCGGTGGTGCCGGCAAGCACCAGGCCGTCACAGCCTCCGTCGACGAGATGGGTGGCCAGCCGCACACCCGCATCCACGTCCAGCTTTCCGTCGGCAGTGAACGGGGTCACCATCGCGGTCAGGATGGTGCCGAACGGACGCTCGACTGGTGCGGATTCAGCATTGGTCATGGTTGTCAAGGTTACCCGGTGGCGCCGCCCACTTCGCACACCGATCACACCCGGCCCGCGACGCCCGGTCAGGCGCCGGCGTCGAACTCGCTGACCGCCACCTCGGAGCCGTCGGCGAGCGTCGCAATCTCAAAGTCGCCGAACACGTTTGGCGCGGCAACGATCAGCTGCCGCAGGCACTCGACCGCGACCTCCCGGATCTCGACGTCCGCGTGCTCGGTGGCGCGCATCGCGATGAAGTGCCGCCACGCCCGATAGTTGCCGGTCACCACCAGGCGCGTCTCCGTCGCGTTGGGCAGCACCGACCGGGCGGCCTGCCTGGCCTGCCTGGCCCGCAACGATCCGTTGGGCACGCTGGCGAGTGCGACATCGAGCGCGTCGAGGAGGTCGCCGTAGGCCGCGCGACTGGCCTCGGTCGCGGACTCGAACAGCGCCTCCAGTGCGGGGTCGCCCGCGATGGCGGGCGGCACGACGACGTTGGCGTCGCGCTCGGACACCGACCGCTGCGACAGCTGCGAGAACGACAGGTGCCGATGCCGGATCAGTTCGTGGGTGCACGAGCGCGAGATGCCGGTGACGTAGAAGCTGACGCTGCCGTGCTCGAGCACCGAGTCGTGCCCGACCTCGAGCAGATGCCGCAGATACCCGGCGTTGGTCGCCGTGCGCGGGTTCGGCTTGCTCCAACTCTGGTAGCAGGCCCGCCCGGCGAACTCGACGAGCGCCTGACCCCCGTCGGCGTCCGTGTCCCACGGGACATCCGCGGGCGCGAGGAACTCGGTCCTCGCGATCAGCTGCACGTTCAGGGACACCGCTCGCCGCACGGAATCATGCGCCACCGGACCACCGCCTTCCCTCCGTCGCCGCGAATCGGCTCCTGCCCGCACCCTATCCACCCCCACCGCCCCCACCACTCCGAGTGAACGGAAGCGTTCAGTCGATGAGATCGACCGAATGTGCCGTTCGCTCGCCGCCCACCTGCACCCGGAAGGACGGGCGGGCGCGGGCACCCGACGTCCGCGCACCGGACCCCACCCAGCGATGACGCCAAACTGGCGTCAACATGCCCTTGACTGATGTCATGTGTGACGCCACACTGACGTCATGGACCTGTCGACCTACACCCAATCCCTGCGCCGCGACCTGACGGCGGCGGCCGCCCTCGGCGACGACAACACCCGCCGCATCGCGGAGGCCCTTGCCGACGCCGCAGAGAATTCGGCCCGCCTGATGGTGATCAGCGCACTGTCCGATCTGGCCGCGGAGGTGTCCGCCGAACTCGGCGACCGCGCCGTGCACGTCCGGCTGACCGGGAACGACGCGACCGTCGAGATCACCGGCACCGACCGCGCCACCGATCCCGAGCAGCCCGCCGCGTCGACACCGCCCGGCGGGGACGGCACGACCGGGACCCGGCCGCCGACCTCGGACTTCGACGACCTGAGCGGGGACATCTCCCGGGTGACGCTGCGCCTGGTCGAGCAGGTCAAGGCGCGCGCGGAGGAGGCAGCGGCACAGAACGGCGTGTCACTGAACTCGTGGGTCGCGCAGGCCGTGCAGGGTGCACTGAGCGATCAGATGCGGCGCAGCCGGGAGAACACGCGGTTCGGCCTGTAACTGACTCACGGGTAAGGTTCGGTCGTCGGCGGTCGTCACCACCGGTGGTGATTGACTGACGCGTCACGTTCGCGGCAATCAGAAGGGGTGGGTCCCACATGGCGGTATCCGGGTCCAAGCAGTTCGACGTCAAGGCCGATCCGGCGACGGTAATGGCGGCACTGGTCGCGGTCGAGCGGCTCGGCGAGTGGTCGTCGGCGCACAAATCGGTCGCGGTCGAGACCACCTACCCGGACGGGCGTCCGCACCGGGTGCGGATGACGGTCTCGGTCATCGGCATCACCGACGAGCAGGTCGTCGACTACTCCTACGAGGGCGACGAGAAGCTGTCCTGGACGCTCGTGGAGGGCAGCCAGCAGAAGCAGCAGGACGGCAGCTACGTCCTCACCGACAACGGCGACGGCACCACCCACGTCGACTTCGCGTTGACCGTGGACCCGAAGATCCCGGTGCCCGGCTTCCTGGTGAAGAAGGCGCAGAAGATGGCCCTCGACACCGCGTCGAAGGGCCTGACGAAGTTCGTCGAGGGCTGACGCCGGGCGGGTGAGGGTGACCGAACCGCGGCAGAGCCCCGGGCCCGACACCAGTCGGGCCCGGTGGTCGTGGCGGGACACCGCCGTCGTGGCCGGGATCGTCGCGCTCGGGTTCGGGGCCGCATCGGCGCTGCCCCGCGACCACCCGGACACCGGTCCGGCCGCCCCGACCTATGCCACCGAACCCGTCGCGTATCCGGTCGACATTCCGGGCTGCGCCGAGGTGCTGCCGCCACCGCCGCCGGTCACCGGCTCCGGCTGGACGATGTACGGCGCGTCGTACGGTTACGGCGACCCGGACTTCGCCTGGTTGACGGCGCCGAAGGCGACCGCGATGACCGACGCGCTGCGCGCCGCGCTCCCGACCGACGCCGACGTGCGATTCGACGCTCCGCGCCGGATGCTGTTGTTCCAGCCGATCTTTCGCATGAACCCCGACCAGCTTCCGGAGGACGTCGCACCCGAGGACGTGTCCGGCGTCAGCGAGTCGCGCGGCTTCCTGGTCCGGGGCGAGGGGTCGGGAACGCTCCGCACCGCCGTCCGCGCCGGCAGCGGAACGCCGCCGGACTGCGTCGCGGGGGCACTGGACGAGCGGCGCACCCTCGCCGACGGCACCGTCGTCGACGTCCTCGACAGCTGGTTCGAGCGCGGCGGGGTGCGCACCCGCACCGCGGGCGCGACCGCGTACACACCGGATGGATCCCGCGTCGACGTGTCGGTGGATGACACGGACGGCGACACCCACAGCGGCGCCCTGCCCCTGACGGTGGACGAGCTGGCGAGGGTCGCGGCCGAACCCGGATTGCGCACCACCACAACAGTTCCCGTCGGCACTCCCGCGGCACGCATGGGCTGCGGCGCGGCACCGGACGGGTCCGGTGCACCGCTCGATCGCGCCGACGTGGAACGGCTGAACGGTGCGCTCGACGCGGCCTTGGTTGCGCTCGGTCCGCTGCCCGCGACCCCCGACCGGCCGCTCGGGTCCCTCGAACTGACCGGCGCCGGCCGGACGTCCGTGTGCACGGAGGTCACGCTGTCGGGTTCCGGCGGCGAGTCCCGACTGCGGGTCGTGATCGCACCGGCACCGTCGGAGTCGCGCGCGGCGGGCGAGCCGCGTCCGGACGGCACCCGGGTGCGCACGCACCGCGAGTACGGCACCACGCACGTGACGGCGACCCGCCCGTCGGGCACCGCGGTGACCGTGGACCTCGGCGGTCTCGGTGCCGTGCCGACGGTCGACCAGGTGATCGCCCTGGTCACCGCGCCGGGCCTGGACCTGCCGTAGAACCGCCGCCGGTCACAGCCGGGCCGCGAGGGTCGCCGCCAGATCGCCCCGGTCCCCCACCGCGACGTCGGAGAGCCCGAGCCACGTCGCCATCGACCGCAGTTCGATCGCGAGCGCCTCGGCGACCTCGCCGGGGTGGTGGCCGTCCTCGACGAACGCGCCCGGGACCCGCAGCGCGTCGGCCGCGCGGTCGGCCTTGAGGTCCACCCGCGCCACCAGTTCCCCGTCGCGGAGGAACGGGAACACGTAGTAGCCGTGTACCCGTTGGGCGGCGGGCGTGTAGATCTCGATCCGGTACCGGAACCCGAAGATCCGTTCGGTGCGGGGCCGGAAGAAGACGAGCGGGTCGAACGGGCTGAGCAGCGCGGTTCCGGTCGCGCGGCGCGGGGTGCGGGCATCGACGTGCCGGTACGCCGCCTCGTCCCAGCCGCGGACCGCCACCGGGATCAGGGTGCCCTCGTCGACGAGGTCGGCGATCGCGGCACGCCCCTGGGCCGCCGACAGCCGGTGGTAGTCGCGCAGGTCTGCCGCGGTCGCGACGCCGAGCGACCGGGCAGCGCGGCGGACCAGTTCCCGGATCGCGTCCGATTCGTCGACGTCGACGGCGACCACGTGGGTGGGGAGCACCCGGTCGGCCAGGTCGTAGTGCCGGGCGAACGCGACCCGGCGGTCCACCGACAGCTGTCCCGAGGCGAACAGTTGTTCGCAGATCACCTTGGTGTCGCTGCGCCCCCACCACGGCCCGCCCCGCTCGGAGGAGATGCTGAGGTGCCGTTCGACGTCGCCTGCGGTGGCGGCGCCGACCTCGGTGATGGCGTCGAGGATGTCCCTGCCGAGGGTGGGGTTTCGTTCGAGGACCCGCCGCTCCCCCTCCCATCGGCCGCCGGCGTACCGCCGCATCCGCCAGCGCAGCAGCGGCCAGTCGTCGACCGGGATCAGCGCCGCCTCGTGCGCCCAGTACTCCACCAGCGCACGGGGTTTCGCTGCGGTGTCGCGCCACGCCGCGGCGTCGAGAAGCGCACGGTCGTAACCACCGATCCGGCTGAACACCGGCATGTAGTGGGCCCGGACCGCCACCGAGACGGAGTCCAGCTGCAGCAGCCCCGTCCGGCGCACCGCGGCGAGCACGTGCCGCCGTGTCGGGGTCGCGGCGGGCCTGCGGTCGGTGAACCCCTGCGCGGCCAGCGCGGCCCGCCGCGCCGCGGACGCACTCATCGTCAGCATGCGCTCACCCTGTCACGGGCCACCGACATCACCGGGGCGGCTACGATCCGGTCGTGCGCATCGCGATCCCGATCATCGCCGCCGCCGTTGCCCTGTCCGCGGCGGGATGCGGGTCGACGGTCGAGGGCACCGCGACCCCCGACCGGTTCGTGCCGTCCTTCGACAACCCGGATCCGTCGGTGCGCATCGAGGGCATCGTGATCGTCGAACCCCCCGCCGGTCTGCATGTCCGTCCGACGCAGCGGGTCGACTACGACCTGGTACCGCCGGTCGGCGGACCGCACGACGCGGTGTGGGCGGCATGCAACGGTCTCGTGTACCCGACCGCGGTGCGCACCGAGAGCATCGTGCATTCGCTCGAGCACGGCGCGGTGTGGATCGCGTACGACCCCGACCGGGTGCGCGGCGCCGACCTGGATCGGCTCGCGGAGCGGGTGGAGGGGCGCAGCTATCTGCTGATGTCGCCGTATCCGGGCCTGCCGGTGCCGATTTCACTGCAGTCGTGGGGGCATCAGCTGCCGGTGGACAGCGTCGACGACCCGCGCATCGACCGGTTCGTCACCGCGCTGCGGCTGAACCCGGCCACCTTCCCCGAGCCGGGCGCCACCTGCTCCACCCTGCCGGGCCGCTTCGACCCCGACGACCCGCCGCCGTTCGATCCGTCACCGGTCGACCCCGACGACCCGGACACCGTCCCGGTCCGCTGACGGTCTGGCCGCGGTCAGCCGGTGCGCTCCGCGAGCCCCTTCCGCCAGTACCCCATGAATGCGACCCGCCTGCGGTCGACGCCCCAGTCCGTCACGAGGAGCCTGCGGAGCTGCTTGATCACCGCGGCCTCCCCGGCGAGCCACGCGTAGAAGTCGCCGGTCGGCTCGGGTTCGGGCGAGTCCCAGAGGATCTGGTCGTCGACGTCGATGTCGTCGAGGTGCTGACTCCCGGCCGCCCGCGCGGCGTCGACGAGCTTGCGGTGGGTGCCGTGCCAGTCGTGCAGGGCGGGCACGAGGAGCGAGCCGACGGCGGCCCCGCCGCGCGGCAGGTACCGGAGGTCAACGTCGGCGGCGCTGGCGATCGGGAGCATGTCGGCCGGCTCCGGCACCTCGACGAGCGCGGTGGCCCGGCATCCCGCGGGCAGCCGCTCGAGGATGCCCGCGATGGCGGGTGCCGCGGTCTCGTCACCGGCGAGCAGGAGTTCGGTCGCGGTGCCCGGCTTCCAGTCCATCCCGCCTGCCGAGTCCGCGCTGCGGGCGTCGGGGCCGACGATGATGAGGTCGTCGCCGGGGCTGGCGCGGTGCAGCCAGGTGGAGCCGGGGCCGACCGGACGGCCCGCCTCGGTGTGTGCGACGAAGTCGATGTCGACGCGGCGGCGCGCCGGGTCGACGACGCGAACGGTGTAGGTGCGGAACGGGCTGCGGTGCTCGTCGGGCAGGTCCCGCCAGCGGGCGTACCAGTCGCCCCGGAGCAACGCCTCCTCGTCGTCGACACCCAGGTCCGCGTAGCAGCGGTCGGCGGTCGGGAACACCACCTTCACCCGCTGATCGCGTGCGTGGTCGGCGAAGTGAACGAAGTCGGGACCGGTGAATCCGACCCGGACGAAGTGCGGGCTCAGCCGCCGCACCTCGGTGACCGTGGCGCGGTAGGGGCGGTAGCCGGGTCGCACGGGGTCCGGAGTCGGGTCGGGCATCGGGGCTCCTCGGCGCGGGTGGCGGCACACCGGCGGTGTCGACCGATGCGGGCAATGAACTTAGGCAAGGCTACACACGGCCGTGGGTGCGCCAGACAGTCAGGCGACGAGCGTCACCGCGATACCCACAATCGCGCCTCCACATCGGCAGGTACCCCCGCCCTCGTCGAGGTGTTGCATCCGTGTCCGATGTCCCTGTCGTTGCGGTGACCTAGGTTGGGCAGATGTCGATGACCTGGCCGCGGGTGCGCGGATTGAACTTCAGCACGATGGGTCGACCCGTCGGAGCCGAAATGTATTCGGACGGAAGCTATACCGGACGCGTGTGGTTCGCACCACCGACATCGTGGCGCGTCGAGAACGCCGCCGGCGAGGTGACGTACATCGAGAACGACACCGACGAATACCGCAGGTCCGATGACGGCATGATGGTGCACTCGGTCAAGTCCCCGAATCGGTGGGTCATGACCATCGGAGATGCTCCGCAGACCCTCCTCACCTCGTACCTGATGTGGCCGCTGGAGGAGCGGGGCACCGAGCCGCACCTGACTGCACCGAGCACCCCG
Organism: Rhodococcus sp. NPDC058505; assembly: GCF_042720095.1. Classification (NCBI taxonomy): domain Bacteria; kingdom Bacillati; phylum Actinomycetota; class Actinomycetes; order Mycobacteriales; family Nocardiaceae; genus Rhodococcus; species Rhodococcus sp. NPDC058505. The sequence goes on along the minus strand of NZ_JBHXNB010000010.1, from coordinate 42,068 downwards.
GAACCGGTCGAGTGTCGTGGTCGTTCGGGCTGGCGGGTTCGGTTCATCAATGCCGCATCCGGCGGCGAGGTCGCGTACGTGATCGACGCCGAACTCGGCCTTGTCTTGTCGAGGACAGTGGGAAGTCAGGTGATGGAACTGGCCAACCCCACGCTCGATGAGGACGTCGACCCGGCTCTGTTCGAGTGGACCGGCCCTGCCCGCGAGAAGCAGGACGGCTTCGTCACCCCGGCCCAACGCGAATACGAAGAGAAGATGGCGGCACTGAAGCAGCTGCCCAGGCCACGCGTCACCTGGGTGCCGCGAACCATCACCGCCGAACCGCTCGATGGCGATCCCCGAACGGGTGCCCTCGAACTCCAGGTCACCGCCGAACACGGCTTCTTCACGCTGCGCCAGTGGATCACCGACGTCGGCGAACCCGACCCCGGATGGTCCACCCAGCACGTCCCGGTGAGGCATGCGCTGTCGGTCGGGCCCTGGACCTACGAGATCCGCAGCCACACCCCGATCGACCCGGACGACTGCACGCGGATCATCGAATCCATCGAGCCCGCCGCCCTGCCGGCCGCCACACCTGAACAGATCCGTGACGCCCTCAACCGCGATGCCGCGGCGAAGACCGAGACCGAGGCATCCGAATCGCTGGGTACGGGTCGTCGACTCGACGACTATCTCGGGGACCGCCACGGGGTGTCGCTACTGATCCGGACCGACTTCACCGACGACGACGCCTGGCGGAGCGTGGCCGCGTCGGCGATGGCACCCGGCGTCGGCGACGAATCCGACTTCGTTGCCGTGCTGACGTGCATCGACAACCGGGAGTACGACGGCATGACGATCAACCAACTACTCGACGACATCGGAGATCAGCCGGTGTACTACGCGTTCCTTGCCGACACCACTACCATCACCGATCCCGAGCACCCGATCCTCGCTGTCGATACCAGCCCCACCGAAAGCGACCGGTCGCGGGGCGGAACGGTTCGGGTGATTCCGTCCCAGATGTGGTCCATCGAGAACAATCTCTCCCTCGCCAACATGGACTTCGAGGACTTCACCTCCGCGGCCGGACCCGACGGAATCTACCGCGGATTCGCCTAAGAGCCGGGCTAGTTCATGAGCTGCGCGGCGACCGTTGCCCCCAACTCCCAGCACGCCTCCACCTCGGCCTTGCTCGGCTTGCCGGACACGATGACATTTCCCGCCGCCCGCACCCAGCCGAGCCCGGCGGTGATGGAGTCGACGGCTCGCTCCGCGCCCTCGGTGCCCTCGTTCCCGTGGAGGTAGAGGCCGAACGGCCGACCCCGAGTGGAGTCGAGGATCGGGTAGTAGCAAACATCGAAGGCGTGCTTGAGAGCACCACTGATGTACCCGAGGTTCGCCGGGGACCCGAGCAGGTACCCGTCCGCCTCCAGCATGTCCAACGGCGTCACCGCGAGCGCTGCCCGCCGGACCACCTCGACACCCTCGATCTCGGGGTCGGTTGCGCCGGCGACGACGGCCTCGAACATCTCCTGGCAATGCGGGGAGGGCGTGTGGTGCACCACCAGCAGGGTGGACACCCGGGACGACGCGGTATCTGCGGTCACGGGTGCAGGTTACGGCGTCCCACGCTCGGCCGCCTCGAGTGCGACCGCGCGCCGCATCGTCTCCCTGGCCCGCGACCGATCACCCGCATAGTCGTATGCGCGGGCGAGGCGGTAGGTGGCGAGCCAGCTGTCGGGCTCGGCCTCCCACTCGCGCTGCACCTGCGCGAACAGGGCGTCGGCGGCGTCGCGCTGGACGCGGCCGGACGGCATCGTCGGCAGGTCCGACACGTCGAGGTCGCGACCCTCTTCCCTGGCCCGGGACACCAGGTGCTGATGCTGGAATCCGGATCGGATGGTGGAGTACACCATCCAGATGCCGAGGAACGGCAGCACCAGGACCGCGATGCCGAGCACGACGGGGACGGCGCCGCCGTCCTGAATCAACGCGATCCCGCGCTGCCCGAGCAGGACGAAGTAGAACGCGAGCGCGACGACGATGCCCGCGATCGTCGCGACGACCTTCGTCGAGGACCCCTTCACAGGTCCAGCAGCGGGTCGATGCCGACGGTGAGACCGGGCCGCCCGGCGATCTCCCGAACACCGAGCAGGACGCCGGGCGCGAACGAGTTGCGGTCGATCGAGTCGTGCCGAATGGTCAGGGTCTCGCCCTGCGTGCCGAGCAGCACCTCCTGATGCGCGACGAGTCCGGCGAGCCGCACCGAGTGCACCCGCACCCCGTCGACGTCGGCGCCGCGGGCGCCCTCGAGTTCGGTGCTGGTCGCGTCGGGGCTCGGTCCCCGACCGGCGGCGGCGCGGGCCTCCGCGATCAGCGCCGCGGTCCGGTAGGCGGTGCCGGACGGGGCGTCGGCCTTGTTCGGGTGGTGCAGTTCGATCACCTCGACGGAGTCGAAGAACCGCGCCGCCTGCTGCGCGAACCGCATCGACAGCACGGCGCCGATCGCGAAGTTCGGGGCGATCAGCACGCCGACCTCGGGCCGCTCGGCGAGCCACTGCTGGACCTGTGCGAGCCGGTCGTCGTCGAATCCGGTGGTGCCGACGACGGCGTGGATGCCGTTGGCGACGAGGAACTCGAGGTTCCCCATCACCACATCGGGGTGGGTGAAGTCGACGACGACCTGGGTGCGGGTGTCGACGAAGGTCTCGATCGGGTCGCCCGCGTCGACCTGCGCGACGAGGTCGAGGTCCGCGGCCGCCTCGACGGCCTCGCAGATCGCCTTCCCCACCTTGCCCCTGGCACCGAGCACTCCGACGCGAATCACGGTCACCTGATCTCCACTTCATCCGATCGTTGTCTGCGGCGTCCACGCCGCCGGGTCGCCCGGTCATGAGCCTACGCACCCCCGAACGGCGCCCGGCGGACACGCCCGCTCGACCCCGGGCCGGCGGCGTCGGGCGCGGCCGGGACCCGCCGACCCGGCATCTCGTAACAGGATCGACATACTCGCAGGTGAGGACGTCGCGGGCGGCGCCGTCACCGCCCCCGAGTGCGTCGCCGAACTGGCGATTTCGTCATTCGTCATGCTAAGCAAGAGAGGAGATCCACGAGAATAGGGGACAGTCTTGACGCCAAGGATTGCGATTTTGGGAGCCGGACCGAGTGGGCTCGCACAACTGCGAGCATTCGAATCCGCGTTCAAATCGGATCCCGGCTCGACACCCGAGTTGGTTTGTTTCGAAAAGCAGAGCGATCTGGGCGGCATGTGGAATTACACGTGGCGCACCGGGCTCGACGAACACGGTGAACCGGTACACGGGAGCATGTACCGATTCCTCTGGTCGAATGGCCCGAAGGAATGCCTCGAGTTCGCCGACTACTCGTTCGAGGAACACTTCGGCAGGCCCATCCCGTCGTACCCGCCGCGCGCCGTGCTGCGCGACTACATCATGGGCCGGGTCGAGCAGAGCGACGCCCGCAAGTACATCCGGTTCGACACCGCCGTCCGGCGGGTGGAGTGGGTCGAACCGACCGACGGCAGCGACACCGGCCGGTTCGCGGTAACCGTCGCCGACCACAACTCCGGCACGCTGGACACCGAGATGTTCGACCACGTCGTCGTCGCGACCGGGCATTTCTCGACCCCGAACGTTCCCCATTTCGAGGGGTTGGAGAACTTTCCGGGCCGGGTCATGCACGCTCACGACTTCCGCGACGCCCGCGAGTTCACCGGAAAGCGGCTGCTGCTGATCGGCAGCAGCTACTCGGCCGAGGACATCGGGACGCAGTGCCACAAGTACGGCGCGGCGGAGATCACGTTCAGCCACCGCACCGCCCCGATGGGCCACGACTGGCCTGCCGGCTTCTCCGAGGTCCCGATGGTGACCCGGATCGACGGCAACACCGTGTCCTTCCGCGACGGGAGCGTCCGGGAGGTCGACGCGATCGTCCTGTGCACCGGATATCAGCATCATTTCCCGTTCCTGCCGGACGAGTTGACGCTGCGGACGAATAACCGCCTCTACCCCCGCGGCATCTACAAGGGCGTCGTGTCGCAGGAGAATCCCCGGCTGTACTTCCTCGGAATGCAGGACCAGTACTTCACCTTCAACATGTTCGATGCGCAGGCCTGGTATGTGCGGGACGTCATTCTCGGCAAAATTGCACTGCCGGACCGCGAATCCCGCGAACGGGACATCGATGAATGGCGGGCCCGGGAGGAATCACTCGTCGGCGCGACCGAGGAGATCGATTTCCAGGCGGCCTACATTCGCGACCTCGTGGACCGGACCGATTACCCGGAATTCCATGTGGAAAAGCAGGGCGCGCTTTTCAAGCAGTGGAAGAAGGACAAGAAGAACGACATCATGGGGTACCGGAACTGCAGTTATGCATCGACGCTCACCGGCACCGTCGCGCCGCCGCTGCCCGACCGGTGGCTGAACATCATGGACGATTCCGCGGAGTCGTTCCTCAAGAACGATTTCACGGCCGGGCACCCGCGGGTGGCCGTCGCGGACGTGATCCCGCAGCCCGGCCGGGCCACGGTCTCCGCCTGACCGTCTCGGGACCCGCGGGTGACGCCGCGGGTTCCGAGGTCGCGACCGCTACCGAGCCCGGCCCGTCCGGGACGAGCGCCACGCGAACACCACGCCGAGTCCGAGAAGGACGCCGACCACGTCGGCGAGCCAGTCGAACACCGAACCGCTGCGCTGGATCGGCAGCACCGCCTGCAGCACCTCGGACGCCGCCGCGTACAGCACCCCGCCGAGCAGCACCCAGCCCGCCCGCCAGCCCGCGTACCTGGCCGCGACGGCCAGCGCGAGGAACATCAGCAGGTGCGTGACCTTGTCACTGTTCGGTGGCCCGCTCGGCACCGCCCCGCCGGGCGAGAACAGCATCACCACGGTGATCGCGAGGACCGCGTAGAACGGGATCGCCCGCCGCGGGATCAGCGTCTCGATCCTCACACGATGCCCCGCACCACGGCAGGCAGATCCCGGGCCCGCCGGTACGGCCCGACGACCGACGCCGCGAACGGCCGGGTCAGCAGCATCCCCGCGACCTCCCGCACCTCGTCGGTGGTGACGGCGTCGATGCGCTGCAGCGTCTCGGTGATGCTGCGATGACTGCCGTAGTTCAGCTCCTGACGGCCGATCCGATGCATGCGAGAACCCGAATCCTCCAGTCCCAGAACCATTCCCCCGCGAATTGCCCCCTTGGCGCGGGCGCACTCGGCGTCGGTGATGCCGTTCGAGGCGACCTGGGCGAGGACCTCTCGGATCAGGGTGGTGACGTCGGCCAGGTTCTCCGGCTGGCAGCCCGCGTACACCGAGAACGCGCCGGTGTCGGCGAACGTGTCGACGCTCGAGTACACCGAGTACGCCAGCCCGCGTTCCTCCCGGATCTCCTGAAACAGCCGCGACGAGAGCCCACCCCCGACCGCCGTGTTCAGCACCGACAGCGCCCACCGGTGGCCCTCGTGCCTGCCGAGTCCGCGGACACCGACGCACAGGTGCGCCTGCTCGCTGTCCCGTTCCAGCACGCTCAGTGCGGGCGCGGTGCGGGCCCGCAGCCTGCCCTCCCTGCGGGGCGCCGGTTCGGCACCGTCGACCAGGTGACCGTCGAACGCGCGGCGCACCAACTCGACGGTGTCGTCGTGGTCGACATTGCCCGCGACCGCGACCACCATCCGCTGCGGGGTGTACCGGCGGACGTGGAAGGAGTGCAGCTGGGTCCGGGTCATCGCCTCGATCGACTCGGTGGACCCGATCACCGGCCTGCCGACCGGGTGGTCGCCGAACAGCGCGGTGAGGAACTCGTCGCCGAGCAGATCCTCGGGGTCGTCGTCGCGCATCGCGATCTCCTCGAGCACCACCTGACGCTCGACGTCGACGTCGGCGCTGCGGCACCGGCCGCGCAGCACGACGTCGCTGACGATGTCGATGGCCAGCGGCAGATCCTCGTCGAGGACGTGCGCATAGAAGCAGGTGTGCTCGCGGGAGGTGAACGCGTTCAGCTCACCGCCGATTCCGTCGATGACCTGCGCGATGTCGAGGGCGCTTCGGGTCGGGGTCGCCTTGAACAGCAGGTGCTCGAGGAAGTGCGCGGCACCGGCGACCGACCCCTGCTCGTCCCGGGAACCGACGCCGACCCAGATGCCGACCGATGCCGACCGCACCCCCGGCATGTGTTCGGTCACCACCCGCAGGCCGCCCGGCAGTACCGTGCGGCGGACGGTCGATTTCGGTGTTCTGGTCCGCTTCCGCGGAGTCGGCGTGGTGGCGGTGCGTCGGCGTGCTGTGGTGGCCATGTAGTGGTTCAGCGGTCCTCGTCGAGATGTCCGGACGTCGAGTACCACACAGTACAGGCCACTCAGCGCCGATCGTCCGACGGCACCGCCGTCACCAGCCCTTCCGGTGCGGCTGCGATCCGACCAGCTCACCCTTGCCCGCCGCCTCCCGCGAGCGGTACACGACGTAGGGCCGGAACAGGTAGGCGAACGGCGCACTGAAGGCGTGCACGAGCCGGGTGAACGGCCAGATCGCGAACAGCACGAGCGCGATCGTCACGTGAACGTGGAACGACAGCGGGGCCGCCGCCATCGCCGCCCCGTCCGGCTGCAGGATCCAGATGGACCGGAACCACACCGACACCGTCTCCCGGTAGTTGTGCGCCGCGTTGCCCTCGAACGCGCCGATCATGGTGGTGGCCAGGCCGGCGACGATCGCGGCCACCAGCACCACGTACATGATCTTGTCGTTGACGGTGGTTGCGGTGAAGACCGGTCCGGTGGCCCGGCGCCGGTAGATCAGCAGCCCGATCCCGATCAGGGTGGCGATGCCCGCGATCACGCCGGGGATCGCCGCCATCCAGTGGTAGGCGTGCTCGCTGATCCCGACCGCCTCGGTCCACGACTCCGGGATCACCAGGCCGATGATGTGCCCGAGGATCACGACGAGCATGCCGAAGTGGAACACCGGGCTCGCGATCCGCAGCAGACGGCTCTCGTAGAGCTGCGAGGAGCGGGTCGTCCAGCCGAACTTGTCGTACCGGTACCGCCACCAGGTGCCGACGATCAGGACCGCGAGGGTCACGTACGGGATGACGGACCAGTAGATTTCCCCGGCGGACATGTCAGTGCGCTCCTTCGGTTCGGCGGGGTGGGACGGTCAGGGTGAACGGCTGCAACCCGACCGCCTCGGCGGGCGGGCCCGCCGCCGCCAAGCGCCGGGCCCGCGCGACGTCCTGGTCGGTGGCGGGGGGCAGCGTCGCGGCGACCGCGTCGAGGACCGGCGCGTAGGGCGACCCGAGGGTCGCGAGTCGCTGCTGCAGCAGGTCGATCGCGGGCCGATGCTCGGCGAGCAGGCGCCCACCCGTCCCGGGGTCGACGGTCGCGGCGAACTCCAGCAGGACGGCGAGATGATCGGAGGATTCGGCGGTCGGCGGCTCCACGCCCGCGTCCCGGTAGACCCGGGAGAACCGCAGCATCGCCTCACCGCGATTGCGGGTGTCGCCCTCGGTCCAGTAGGTCAGCAGCAGGGTGGTCCGGCAGTGCAGGTCGAAGGTGTCGACGTAGGCGGTTTCCGCCTCGACCTGCGGCAGCTGACGCAGCCGCAGAGCCGCCCCGCCGAGCTGTTCACGGAGCTGGCCGGGCAGGTGCCCGAGCAGACCGTCCACCGTGTCCATGCGCCCGTTCCGACCCGCGTCCGGATATGCCAGCAGCAGCGACGCACACTGCCAGGCAACACGATTGCGCTGTACCGACCGGTCCCCGTCGACGGTCGACGAGGCCCGCCGCAGCAGCTTCATCGCCCACCGCCGCGGGGGAACATGCCATCCTCGACACCCTTGCCGTCCCAATTGAGCAGGTTCACCCGGGACGGGTTGCTTGCGTTCGCACCCATCGCCTCACTGGTCTGGCGTTGCCGCAGCGCATGGAAGGTCTCCACGGCCACCGGCACCGGGCCACCGCTGGACTCCCCGAACGGTCCGGACCCCTGGTCGTAGAGGCCGGGCCCGCCCTCGAAGTCGAGGGCGCACTCGGTGACGGTCTCCTCGAGGCCGTGCGCGTCCGCAGCATAGGCCGATGGGATCACATACCGCTCTTCATATTTCGCGATCGCAAGCAGCCGGTACATCGCATAGAGCTGCTCCTCGGTCATGCCGACGGTGGCCGGAATGTGTTCCTGCGTCGGCCGGCCCAGGTTGACGTCCCGCATGTACGACCGCATCGCCGCCAGCTTCGCGAGCACGTCCGTCACCACCCCGGTATCGCCCGCGGTGAACAACTCCGCGAGGTACTCGATCGGGATGCGCAGCGATTCCAGCGCCCCGAACAGGTTGCCCAGATCCTCGCCGTCGTGCCCGTCGCGGCTCACCGCGTCGACCACCGGGGACAGCGGCGGGATGTACCAGACCATCGGCATCGTGCGGTACTCCGGATGCAGCGGCAGCGCGACCCGGTACTCCTTGATCAGGGTGTACACCGGGGACCGCTGAGCCGCCTCGATCCAGGTGTCCGGGATGCCGGAGGTGTGCGCCGCGGCGATCACGTGCGGGTCGTTCGGGTCGAGGAAGGTGCCCAATTGCGCCTCGTAGAGGTCCTTCTCGTCCTCCACCGACGCCGCCTCGGTGACCCTGTCGACGTCGTAGAGCACCAGCCCGATGTAGCGCAGCCTGCCGACGCAGGTTTCCGCGCACACGGTTGGCAGGCCCACCTCGACCCGCGGGTAGCAGAACGTGCACTTCTCGGCCTTGCCGGTCTTGTGGTTGAAGTACACCTTCTTGTACGGGCACCCGGACACGCACATCCGCCAGCCGCGGCACTTGTCCTGGTCGACCAGGACGATGCCGTCCTCGGAGCGCTTGTAGATCGCCCCCGACGGGCAGGACGCCGCGCAGGCCGGGTTCAGGCAATGCTCGCAGATCCGCGGCAGGTAGAACATGAAGCTCTGTTCGAGCTCGAGCTTGACCTGGTCGCTGACCTTCTTGAGGATCGGGTCGTCGGCGAGAATCTCCGGCGAGCCGGCCAGGTTGTCATCCCAGTTCGCCGACCACTCCACCTTCATCTGTTTGCCGGTGATCAGGCTGCGCGGCGGCGCGACCGGCATCTGGTCGCTCAGCGGTGCGCTGGTGAGATTCTCGTAGTCGTAGGTCCACGGTTCGTAGTAGTCCGAGATCTCCGGCAGCTTCGGATTCGAGAAGATCCGGGACAGCTTCGCCAGCCGTCCGCCGTCCTTGAGTCGCAGCCGACCCTTCTTGTCCCGCACCCAGCCGCCGCGCCAGCGGTCCTGGTCCTCGTAGGTGCGCGGATACCCCTGTCCGGGACGGGTTTCGACGTTGTTGAACCACACGTACTCGGTGCCGGACCGGTTGGTCCAGGCCTGTTTGCAGGTGACCGAGCAGGTGTGGCAGCCGATGCACTTGTCGAGGTTCATCACCATCGCGAGCTGTGCCATGACCTTCATATCAGTACGTCACCTCCTGGCTCCGGCGGCGAACCACCGTCACCTCGTCGCGCTGGTTGCCCGTCGGGCCGAGATAGTTGAACGCCCAGGAGATCTGCGCGTACCCGCCGGCCAGGTGGGTCGGCTTGACCAGCAGCCGGGTCAGCGAGTTGTGGATGCCGCCACGGTTGCCGGTGGTCTCGGAGCGCGGCACGTCGATGGTGCGCTCCTGCGCGTGGTAGACGTACACGACGCCCTCCGGCATGCGATGCGAGACGATCGCCCGACACACCACCACGCCGTTGCGGTTGACGGCCTCGACCCAGTCGTTGTCCTTGACCGCGATCTTCGCCGCGTCCGCCGGGGACATCCACATCGTCGGCCCACCCCGGGACAGCGACAGCATGAACAGGTTGTCCTGGTACTCGGAGTGGATCGACCACTTGCTGTGCGGGGTCAGGTAGCGGACGGTCAGCCCGACCCCGTCCCGCATCTCCCCCACGTTCGGCTCGTCGAACAGCCGCGCCATGTCCAGCGGCGGCCGGTAGATCGGCAGCTGCTCGCCGACCTCCTCCATCCAGTCGTGGTCGAGATAGAAGTGCATCCGGCCGGTCAGCGTGTGGAACGGTTTGAGTTCCTCGATGTTGACGGTGAACGGCGCGTACCGGCGGCCACCGGTCTCGCTGCCCGACCACTCCGGGCTGGTAATCACCGGCACCGGCCGGGCCTGGGTGTCGGCGAACGTGATTCGGCGTTCCTCGCTGCCCTCCGCGAGGTGCACCATCTGCCGTCCGGTGCGCTGCTCGAGTTGCCGGAACCCCTGCACCGCGAGCCTGCCGTTCGAGGTCCCGGACAGCCGCAGCACCGCCTCGCACATCTTCTCCGCGGTGTCGAGCGCCGGACGACCCGCCGCCGCACCGGAACTCATCACCCCGTGCTTGTCGGCGAGCTCGGCGACCTCGGCGTCGGGCAGGTAGGTGACGCCCTTGGTGACCAGGCCCGCCTTCTCGACCAGCGGCCCGAGCGCGGACCACTTCTCGGCGATCGCCGGGTAGTCCCGCTCGACGACGGCCAGCGGGCCCATCGTCCGGCCCGGGACCGGTACCTCCCCGGTGACCCGCCAGTCCGATTCGGTGCCACCGGGATACGCCATCGCGCCCGGCGTGTCGTGCTGCAGGGTGCCGAGCACCACGTCGGTGCGGGTGCCGAGGTGGCCGCGAGCGAGGGCGGAGAACGCCCGCGCGATCGCACCGAACGCCTCGAAGTCCGACTTCGTCTCCCACGGCGGGTCGATCGCCGCGGTGAAGGCGTGGATGTACGGGTGCATGTCGGTGCTCGACAGGTCCGGCTTCTCGTACCAGGTGGCCGCGGGCAGCACCACGTCCGAGAGCAGCGTCGTCGACGTCATCCGGAAGTCGATGGACATCACCATGTCCAGCTTGCCCTCGGGACCGCCATAGCCGGTCGCTCCGCTGGCTCCGCTCCCCTCCTCGCCGTCGCGCCAGGCGACGTCGTTCGGACGCAACTCGGGTCGGGTCGGCTCGGCCTGCAGGTTCGAGGTGGTTCCGAGCAGGTGCTTGAGGAAGTATTCGTTGCCCTTGCTGGACGAGCCGAGCAGGTTTGCGCGCCAGACGCTCAGCACCCGCGGCCAGTTCCGCGGATTGTCGGGATCGGTGACGGCGAGCCGCAGGTCGCCCGACGCCAACTGTTCGGTGACGTGCGCGGCGACCTCCTTGCCCGCGGCAGCGGCCTCGTCGGCCAGGTCCAGGCTGGACCGGTCGAACTGCGGGTAGAACGGCGTCCAGCCCATCGCGACGGCCGAGGCCATCACGTCCATTGTGTGCTTGCCCGCGAACCGGCCGCGCCCGGTGGGACTGGACAGGGCGTCGGCGCGGTAGCCGTCGTAGCGCCACTGGTCGGTGTGCGCGTACCAGTACGAGGTGCCCGCCATCTGGCGCGGCGGCCGACTCCAGTCGGTGCCCATCGCCACCGTCGCCCAACCGGTGACCGGACGACACTTCTCCTGCCCGACGTAGTGCGCCCAGCCGCCACCGTTGCGGCCCATCGAGCCGGTGAGCAGCAGCAGCGACAGGATCGCCCGGTAGGTCGCATCACCGTGGAACCACTGGCAGATGCCCGCCCCCATGATGATCATCGAGCGGCCACCGGAGTCGATCGCGTTGGTCGCGAACTCCCGCGCGATCCGGACCACCTGCTCCGCGGACACCCCGGTGATCGGTTCCTGCCAGGCCGGGGTGTTCGGCGAGGACGCGTCGTCGTAGCCGCTCGCCCACTGCCCGGGCAGTCCGGGCCGCGCGACGCCGTACTGGGCGAGCATCAGGTCGAACACCGTGCACACCCGGTGCCCGGCGACGGTCCGGACCGGAACCCCGCGCGCGATCTCCTCACCGTGCCCGTCGAGGGTGTCGAAACGCGGGAAGGCAACGGCCGCAACCTCGCCGAGGGAGCCGTCGGTCGGGGCGACGGTCAGGGCCGGCGCCAGATCCCCGAGGTCGAGGTTCCACTTGCCGACCCCCTCCTCCCCGAATCGGTGGCCGAGGGAGCCGTTCGGCACCGCGGGCCGGTCGGTGCCGCCGTCGATCAGCACCGGCTTGAACGCCGCGTTCTCCACGCTCTCCCCGAGATCGGCGGCGGTGAGGTTCTTGCCGGGCACCCACCGTCCGTCCCGTTCCTCCAGCTTCACCAGGAACGGCAGGTCCGTGTAGCGGCGGACGTAGTCGACGAAGAACGGTTCGCGCCGCTGCACGAAGTACTCGGACAGGATCACGTGGCCCATCGCCATCGCCATCGCGCCGTCGGTGCCCGCCGCGCAGGGCATCCACTCGTCCGCGAACTTGGTGTTGTCGGCGTAGTCGGGGCTGACCGTGACGACCTTGGTGCCGCGGTAGCGCACCTCCGCCATCCAGTGTGCGTCCGGGGTGCGGGTGACCGGCACGTTCGAGCCCCACATCAGCAGGTAGCTCGCGTCCCACCAGTCCCCCGACTCGGGGACGTCGGTCTGGTCGCCGAACACCTGAGGGGAGGCGACCGGCAGGTCCGCGTACCAGTCGTAGAAGGAGGTCATCACGCCGCCGAGCAGCTCGATGAAGCGGGATCCGGCGGCGAAGGAGATCATCGACATCGCCGGGATCGGTGAGAAGCCCGCGACCCGGTCGGGGCCGTACTCCTTGATCGTGTGCACGTGGGCCGCGGCGATCATTTCGGTCGCCTCGTCCCAGTTCACCCGGACCAGGCCGCCCTTGCCGCGCGCCCGCTGGTAGCGTCTGCGCCGCTCGGGATCGTTCTGGATGTCCGCCCAGGCCAACACCGGATCCTTCAGCCGGGCCTTCGCCTCCCGGTACATTTCGACCAGGACCCCGCGGGCGTACGGGTAGCGCACCCGGGTCGGCGAGTAGGTGTACCAGGAGAACGCAGCGCCGCGGGGGCAGCCGCGCGGCTCGTACTCCGGCCGGTCCGGCCCGACCGACGGATAGTCCGTCTCCTGGGTCTCCCAGGTGATGATGCCGTCCTTGACGTAGATCTTCCACGAGCACGACCCGGTGCAGTTCACCCCGTGCGTGGACCGGACCACCTTGTCGTGACTCCACCGGTCCCGGTAGAAGATGTCACCGTCCCGGCCGCCCTCCCTGCTGATGGTCCGCCGGTCCGCCGACTCGGTGCCCGGGGTGAAGAACCGCCCGCTGCGCACCAGCGCGTCCTCCACCATGCCACCGGTGGCCGCTCCCTTGGCTGTCACGTGAGCCTCCTCCGCGCTGTCGCGCCCAGTTCCGTTCCGACCTCGTCAACTCGTGGGTTCACTCGACTTCTCCGGCTCGCGCGCATGCAGCTTGACGGCGGTGTACAGCAACGCAACCAGTGCGGTCGCCACCAGCAACGCCAGGCCGACGGTGTAGTCGTTGTCCGTCTCGTCGTACGTCGCGCCCATCACCAGAGGCGGGAAGTATCCGCCCAATCCGCCTGCCGCGGCAACGATTCCGGTGACGGAACCGACGCTCGATGCGGGCGATCGGCGGGCCACCCAGGCGAACACCCCGCCGGTGCCGATGCCGAGGAAGATCGCAAGCAGAATGAAGTCGGTCGCCGACCAGACGTCCGGCGGCGGCTTCATGATCGCGATCCCGGACATCACCGCCGTCCCGGCCAGCGAGGCCAACACGACCCACTTCGGGGCGATCCGGTCGGACAGGGCACCACCGATCGGGCGGGCGATGACGGCAGCGAGCGCGAACGCCGCGGTGCGGGTGCCCGCGTCGACGGCGGAGAAGTCGTAGATCGTCTTGATGTACGTCGGCAGGTAGTTGCTGAACGCGACGAAGCCACCGAACACGATCGCGTACAGGAATGACATCTCCCAGGTCACACGGAGTTTCGACGCGGCGACCAGCTTGGGGACGACGGGTTCGGTGTTCGGCGCGAACGCGGGTGAGTCCTTCATCGCGACCACGCACAGGCCCGCGGTCGCGGCGAGCGCGACCGCGATGATGATGTGCGTCGGGATGAGGCCGAACCACCGGACGAATCGCGGCGTGAAGAAGGCCGACAGCGCGGTACCCACCATGCCCGCACCGAAGATTCCGGTGGCGAAGCCGTGCCGACTTGCGTCGTACCACGACTTGGCGAACGGGATCCCGATCGCGAACACCGTGCCGGCGACGCCGAGCAGGAAGCCCGACACCAGCAGGCCGGTGTATGAATCGAGGTTGGCCGAAAAGCCCACCGCGAGAACGGGAATGATCGACGCCAACGCGACAAAGACGAACAGTGCGCGGCCGCCGTACCGATCCGTCAACGGCCCGGTGACGATCCGGCCGAGCGACCCGACGAGGATCGGGGTGGCAACCAGCATCGACGCCTGCGAACTGGACAGGTCCAGCCGGTCGGCATAGGTGGTCGACATCGGGCCGATCATGTTCCAGGCCCAGAAGCAGATGGTCGAGGTCCAGGTCGCGAGAATCAGGTTCCGCGACTGGGCCGCCTTGTCGAATACAACCTTCGTTGCGTTCACGGCTATCAGCAAACCACCGCCGCGGGCCGATTGCAGTGCGGACACGGCACCGCGGCCAAATTTTCATCTCACATACAAAAAAGGGAGTGCCCCCGGCCACACGGTGGCCGGGGGCACTCCCCGGAGATCAGACCCTCGGGGTCAGGCGTCGGCGCCCTGCTCGGCCGCCGCGTCGCCGCCCTCCTCGTCGACCGGAACCAGCGAGATCTTGCCACGGTTGTCGATGTCCGCGATCTCGACCCGGATCTTGCTGCCGACGTTCACGACGTCCTCGACCTTGCTGATCCGCTTGCCGTTGCCCAGCTTGGAGATGTGCACCAGTCCGTCGCGACCCGGCAGCAGCGAGACGAACGCACCGAAGGCGGTGGTCTTGACGACCGTGCCGAGGAAGCGCTCGCCCACCTTGGGCAGCTGCGGGTTGGCGATGGCGTTGATCATGTCGATCGCGGCCTGCGCGGACGGACCGTCCGCCGCACCGACGAACACGGTGCCGTCATCCTCGATGGAGATGTTCGCACCGGTCTGCTCGGTGATCGAGTTGATCATCTTGCCCTTGGGGCCGATGACCTCACCGATCTTGTCCACGGGCACCTTGATGGTGGTGATCCGCGGGGCGTACGCGCTCATCTCGTCCGGGGTGTCGATGGCCTCGGCCATCACCTCGAGGATCGTGGTGCGGGCATCGTGCGCCTGGGACAGCGCACCGGCCAGCACCTGCGACGGGATGCCGTCGAGCTTGGTGTCGAGCTGGAGCGCGGTGACGAAGTCCTTGGTGCCGGCGACCTTGAAGTCCATGTCGCCGAACGCATCCTCGGCGCCGAGGATGTCGGTCAGGGCCACGTAGCGGGTCTCGCCGTCGACCTCGTCGGACACCAGGCCCATCGCGATGCCCGCGACCGGCGCCTTCAGCGGCACGCCCGCGTTGAGCAGCGACAGCGTCGAGGCACAGACCGACCCCATCGAGGTGGAGCCGTTGGAGCTGAGCGCCTCGGAGACCTGACGGATCGCGTACGGGAACTCCTCGACGCTCGGCAGCACCGGCATCAGGGCCCGCTCGGCGAGGGCGCCGTGGCCGATCTCGCGGCGCTTCGGGGAGCCGACGCGGCCGGTCTCACCGGTCGAGTACGGCGGGAAGTTGTAGTGGTGCATGTAGCGCTTGCTGGTCTCGGGGCCCAGCGAGTCGATCTGCTGCGCCATCTTGACCATGTCGAGGGTGGTGACGCCCATGATCTGGGTCTCGCCACGCTCGAACAGCGCGGAGCCGTGTGCCCGCGGGATCACGGCGACCTCGGCGGACAGCGACCGGATGTCGGTGATGCCGCGGCCGTCGATGCGGAAGTGGTCCGTGAGGATCCGCTGGCGGACGAGCTTCTTGGTCAGCGAGCGGAACGCAGCGCCGATCTCCTTCTCGCGGCCCTCGAACGTCGGCGCGACCTGCTCGAGCACCTCGAGCTTGACCTCGTCGGTCCGGTCGTCGCGCTCCTGCTTGCCCGCAATGGTCAGCGCGGCCGACAGCTTGTCCGTCGCGGCCGCGGCGACGGCGGCGTAGACGTCGTCCTGGTAGGCCGGGAACACCGGGTAGTCACCGGTCGGCCGCGAGGATGCGGTCGCCAGCGCCTGCTGTGCCTGGCACAGGCTGGCGATGAACGGCTTGGCGGCCTCGAGGCCCTGCGCGACGATCGCCTCGGTCGGCGCCTGCGCGCCGCCGTCGATCAGCGCGATGACGTTGTCGGTGGCCTCGGCCTCGACCATCATGATCGCGACGTCACCGGACTCGACGACGCGGCCGGCGACGACCATGTCGAAGACGGCGTTCTCGAGCTGCTCGACCGTCGGGAACGCGACCCACTGGCCTGCCTTGTTCTCCTCGGACGTGATCAGGGCGACGCGCACACCGCCGACCGGACCGGAGAACGGCAGGCCCGCGATCTGCGTGGACGCGGACGCCGCGTTGATCGCGACGACGTCGTACAGGTCCTTCGGGTCCAGGCTCAGGACCGTGACGACGACCTGGATCTCGTTGCGCAGGCCGTCGACGAACGACGGGCGCAGCGGCCGGTCGATCAGGCGGCAGGTGAGGATCGCGTCGGTGGAGGGGCGGCCCTCGCGACGGAAGAACGAGCCGGGGATACGGCCCGCGGCGTACATGCGCTCCTCGACGTCCACCGTCAGCGGGAAGAAGTCGAAGTGCTCCTTGGGCTGCTTGCTGGCCGAGGTGGCCGACAGCAGCATGGTCTCGTCGTCGAGGTAGGCGACGACGGCGCCGGCGGCCTGCTGGGCGAGGCGGCCGGTCTCGAAACGGATGGTGCGGGTGCCGTAGGCCCCGTTGTCGATGACGGCGGTGGACTCGAACACGCCCTCGTCGACCTCGACTGCGGAATTGTTTGTCATCTCTTCTCTTCTCTTCCCTCTTCGTCTTCGCCGTATCCGCATGGTCGTCGCCGCCCTCGTGGCGGCGACGCGCACCTACCCGGGTGCCGCGCCCGGCGTTTCCGCTGGCGGGCCGGCACCGTCGCGGAGGCGGCCATCGATCGAAGCCCTTCGCAGATCGTGCATCTCGACGACCGTGCGAGTGGCCACTACCGAAGACCGACTGCCACGACCTCGGCACGTACGGCGGGATCCCTCGTGGATCCAGGTGGTTCGCGATGGAACCGTGTCCACCGGGGGTTCGGTCGCCGTTCCGGACGCCGCACCACCCGACAAACACCGGTAGCCAACGAGGTCAGTCTATGCACTCGCCTCGTTGGCTACCGGGATGTTCACGTCCGCACCGACCCACCGTGTCGCGGGCGGTACCGGACGAGAGATCATTCTTATCGACGCAGGCCCAGACGCTCGATGAGCGAACGGTAACGCGCGATGTCGACCTTCTGGACGTACTTGAGCAGACGACGACGACGTCCGACCAGCAGCAGCAGGCCGCGGCGGGAGTGGTGATCGTGCTTGTGCATCTTGAGGTGCTCGGTGAGATCGACGATCCGCTTGGTCAGCAGCGCAACCTGCGCCTCCGGCGAACCGGTGTCGGTCTCGTGCAGCCCGTACTCGGAGAGGACGGCCTTCTTCTGTTCGGTGGTCAGCGCCACTGTCACTCCTGTTACTGATGTCTGCGCGACGAAAACACGGGCGGACCCGCGTGGCGCGGCCGCCGCAGACCGCAGCACACACCGAGAGCAGATCCTACCAGGCGCTTCACCGACCCCCGCCCGGCGTCAGCCGAGGTCGCTCGCCCGCCCAAGCAGGTCACGGGTCTCGTCCACATCCCGGCCCATCTGCGCGATCAGCGCCTCCACCGAGTCGAACCGGTCCATCCCCCGTAGGCGGCGCACGAAGTCGACGGCGACGTGCTGGCCGTACAGGTCCGGCGACACGTCGAGGACGTAGGCCTCGACGGTCCGGGTCCGGCCCGAGAACGTCGGATTGGTGCCCACCGACACCGCGGCCATGTGCGCAACCCCGGGGGTCAGCGAGCCCTCGACCGGGTCCTGGGTGAGCACGGTGAACCACGCGGCGTAGACGCCGTCGGCGGGGATCGCGGCATGCTCGGGCGGCGAGACGTTCGCGGTCGGGAAGCCGAGGTCGCGACCCCGCTTTTCGCCGTGCACCACAACACCCTCGACGCGGTGCGGCCTGCCGAGCGCCTCCGCGGCCGCGGTCACGTCGCCCGCATCCACACACGAGCGGATGTAGGTGGACGAGAAGGTGACCGCGTGCTCGGCGAGCAGATTGACCCCGTCGACGGCGAACCCGAATCGGGCGCCGATGTCGCGGAGCATCGGGACGGTGCCCGCCGCCTTCCTGCCGAAGGTGAAGTTCTCCCCCACCACGACCTCGGCGACGTGCAACCGCTCCACGAGGATCTCGTGGGCGTACTGTTCCGGGCTGAGCTTCATGAACTCCGCGGTGAACGGGACGACGAAGAACACGTCGATGCCCAGTTCCTCGGCCAGCTCGGCCCTCCGCCGCAGCGTGGTCAACTGCGCCGGATGACTGCCGGCCCGCACCACCTCCATCGGGTGCGGATCGAAAGTCATGAGCACACTGGGGATTCCCCGTTCACTCGCCGCCTTGACCGCCCGACCGATCAGCTGGGCGTGCCCGCGGTGCACACCGTCGAAAACGCCGATCGTGAGTACGCAACGGCCCCAGTCGGCAGGAACGTCGTCGAGCCCTCGCCATCTCTGCACGCCTGGAAGCCTACGACCCACCGCGCTGGACGTCACGGTCGGCACCGCCGACGCACGTCACTGTCGGCACCGCCGACGCACGTCGCGTTCGGCACTGCCACGAGTGTCGACGTGTCACCCCGACAGCGCATTGCCTAAGCTCGATTCGTGCCCGACCGTAAGCGTGGATCCGACGAGACGACCGATGACATTGTCCTGACGCCCGTCGCCCAGGACTACCTGAAGGTGATCTGGACGGCCGGGGAATGGTCGGGTGAGCAGGTGTCGACCAAGATGCTCGCCGAACGGATCGGGGTGTCCGCGTCGACGGTGTCCGAGGCGATCCGCAAGCTCGCCGACCAGGGGCTCGTCGACCATGCCCGATACGGGTCGATCTCCCTGACCGACAGCGGCCGGTCCGCCGCGGTCGCGATGGTGCGCAGGCACCGGCTGATCGAGACGTACCTCGTCTGCGAACTCGGCTACGGCTGGGACGAGGTGCACGACGAGGCGGAGGTGCTCGAGCACGCGGTCTCGGACCTGATGATCGAGCGGATGGACGCCAAGCTGGGGCACCCCGAACGCGACCCGCACGGCGACCCGATCCCGACCGCGGACGGCACCATCCCCACGCCGGCGGCCCGCCAGCTCAGCGACTTCACCGACGGCGAATCCGGCGTCGTCGCCCGGATCTCCGACTCGGACCCGGCGATGCTGCGGTACTTCGACTCCGTCGGGATCGCGTTGGACGTGACCATCGCCGTCGTCGAACGACGCGACTACGCGGGCACCCTGTCGGTGCGGCTCGGCGAGACCACCGACCCGTCGGGAGGCGCCGTCGAACTGGGCACCCCGGCGGCCGAGGCGATCTGGCTGGTGGACCACTGATCGGGCGGCCCGGCGTGACGCGTCGACGCCGACCGGTGCTGCTGCGGGGCCTGGCCACCGCGATCATCGGGCTCCTGGTCGGCATCGTGGTCGCGTGCACGTACACCGAACCGGCGGCCGTTGCCGACGACCCGGCCGGGTCGTCGGCGGCGGCCGCGTCGGCCGTCGCGCAGGGCACGCAGGCAGGCGCCGAGGAGGCCGCCGACCGCGCGGGCGGATGCCGCCGTGCACCCACCGATCCGACCACCCCGATGCAGGGCTCCGTGCCGCACCGCGAGGACCATCGCCTGCCGCTCACCGTCCTCGACGGGCCCGCGTCGATGCGCCTCGAGCGACCCGGCCAGCGCGGCTTCGTCCCGATCGACACCACCGGCCCCCCGTCACCGGCCCTCGACCTGTCCACCGTCCTGCGAATTTAGATGACCCACCGACCGCGACGGTGCCCCAAGCGGGCGCCCGCGGCGGTGTCGTCACCACCCTTCATTCGCAGCACGCGCCGAGCAGTGTCGGCGCGCAGACAGGAGTCGTCCCGTCATGTCCCCCCGTTCCCGCACCTCCCCGTCCAGCACCGTGCCCACCGGCTCACCGACCCGCCGAATCGCGGCCGTCGCGGTCGCCCTCGCCGCGGTCGTCCTGCTGGTCATCGCCATCGCCCAGATCGTGAGCAGCACCAGCACCGAACCCGAACCCGACTCCGAGCCCTCGGCAGCCACCGGCCAGTACGCCAACAACGACATGTACCGGGACCTGGCAACCCTGGCCCGCCGCGACCCCGCCGACCCGATGGCGCTCGGCTCGCCGACCGCACCGGTGGTGATGATCGAGTACTCCGATCTGCAATGCCCGTACTGCCGCCAGTTCGCCCAGACCACCGAGCCCGAACTCGTCGCGAAGTACGTGGACCGCGGCCTGCTGCGGATCGAGTGGCGCAACCTCGCCTTCTTCGGGGAGGAGTCCGAGCGGGCCGCGCGGGCAGGCTGGGCCGCCGGGCAGCAGGGCCGGTTCTGGGAACTGCACGAGTTGATGTTCGAGAATGCCCCCGCCAAGAAGAACACCGGCGTGTTCACCGCCGACCGGCTGACCGAATGGGCGGGACTGGCCGGGGTCGGGGACCTCGATCGGTTCCGGGCCGACCTGGATTCCGATGCCGCGCGGGCCGCGGTCACCGCCGACATCACCGAGGCGGTCGGCATCGGCGTCAACTCGACGCCCGCGTTCCTGATCAACGGCAGGCCGATCCTCGGCGCCCGCCCGGTCGAGCAGATGATCGCCGTCATCGAGGCGGGTCTGCTCGACGAGGCGCCTGGCGGCGGGCAGTGAATGCCGGAATCGGGTACGGCGCAGCCTTCCTCGGCGGGCTGCTTGCGCTGCTGAGCCCCTGCAGCGCCCTGCTGCTGCCCAGCTTCTTCGCGTACTCGTTCGGCTCCACCGGAAGGCTCGTCGCCCGCACCGGAACCTTCTACCTCGGCCTGTGCACCACCCTGGTGCCGCTCGGGGCGGCCGGGTCGCTGCTGGGCGGGGTGCTCAGCACCCACCGCGAGACGGTGATCACCGTCGGCGGCCTGACCATCATCGCGATGGGGATCCTTCAGATCGTCGGCCGCGGCTTCTCGTTCGGGTTCGCGCAGCGCGCGATGGCCCGGCAGGGCCGGTCGGACCGGGCCGGCTCGGTCTACCTGCTCGGCATGGTCTACGGCCTGTCCGGGTTCTGCGTCGGCCCCATCCTCGGGTCGATCCTCACCGTCGCGGCGCTGAGTTCGTCACCGCTGCACGGCGGGTCGCTGCTCGCGGTCTATGCCCTCGGCATGGCGATGCCGCTGTTCGTGATGGCCGCGGTGTGGGATCGATTCGACCTCGGCCGCCGCCGCTGGCTGCGTGGCCGGGTGCTCACCGTCGGGCGGGTCGAGTTGCACACGACCTCGCTGCTCTCCGGTCTCTTCTTCGTCGCGGTCGGGGTGCTGTTCCTCGTCTCGGACGGCACGTCCGCGCTGGCCGGAGCGGTCGGCGCGGACACCGGCGTCGCACTCGAGAGCTGGGTCCTGCGGCTGGCCGGTGCGATCCCGATGACCACGCTGGCGGCGCTGCTCGGCGGCGCGGCGCTGCTGGTCGTGGCGTGGCGGCTGTTCCGGCCCCGCGCCGAGGCCCCGGTTCCGGTCCCCGCCCCGGAGCGGGACCGCGAGGGCTGAGGCTCAGCTCTCCCGTAGGGTCGCCGGGCGGACGACCATCACCGAACTCGCCCGGCGACCGCGCTCCTGCAGCAACGCGATGGTGTGCCCGCCGGGATCGATCGCGGCGTAGGTGCCGGGGATGCCGATCGGCTCGAGCCAGCGGCCCTGGCTGATCGACTCGGCCTCCGCCGCGGTGATCGGCCGGTGCGCGAACGCCGTCTGGCAGGCCGAATCGATGTCCAGGCTGACCGCGGGGTCGTCGGCCAGCCGGTCGAGGGTGCGGGCATGCTCAAGGGTGAACGGTCCGACCCGGGTGCGGCGCAGCGCCGTCAGGTGCCCGCCGACGCCGAGCGCGGCACCGAGATCCCGCGCAAGGGCCCGCACGTAGGTGCCCGACGAGCACTCCACCTCGACATCGACGTCGACGAAGGTGCCCGGCCTACGGATGGCGGTCACATCGAACCGGTCCACGGTGACGGGCCGCGCCTCGAGCTCGAACTCGGCGCCCTCGCGGACCAGCTTGTGCGCGCGCTGTCCGTCCACCTTGATCGCGCTGACCCGGGTCGGCACCTGCTCGATGTTCCCGGTCAGGGTCGCGATCACCGCGGCAACCTGCTCGTCACCGACGGCGGAGGCGTCCGCGTCGGCGAGCACCTCGCCCTCCGCGTCATCGGTGGAGGTGGATTGCCCGAGCCGGATCGTGGCCGAGTACGCCTTGGTGGTCAGTGACAGCAGACCGAGCAGCTTGGTCGCGCGCTCCACACCAAGGACCAGCACCCCGGTGGCCATCGGGTCCAGGGTGCCCGCGTGCCCGACCTTGCGGGTATGCAGGATCTTCCGGCACTTCGCCACGACGTCGTGACTGGTCATGCCCGCGTCCTTGTCGACGATCAACAACCCGGCGCCGTGCAGGCCGGAGGACGGGGGGCGGTGAGCAGACACGGTTTTCGAGCCTACTGGACCGTGATGGCGGCGATCACCAGGCCGCCGTCGACGAGCCAGCGACCGTCGAACGCCGACAGCGGCGGGCCGTCCTTCGTCTCCCCCGATACCAGCAGGTCGGTGTGGAAGGTGCCGGTCGCGGTGTCCCCGTCCGACGCGCCGAGGGTGAACGTGATGTGCGCGTCCTCGAACCCGAGCCAGCGGAAGGTCAGCGGGAACCACGCCTTGTAGGTGGCCTCCTTCGCGCAGAACAGCAACCGATCCCAGTGCACGGCGACGCCATCGGGGGTGCCGCCGGCGAGCCAGGCGCGTTCGGCGGGCAGGCTGACCGCCTCGAGCACCCCGTCCGGGAGCGGTCCGTGCGGTTCGGCGTCGATGCCCACCGAGCGGACCGCCATCGAGTAGCCGAGCACCGCGCCGCGGTAGCCGTCGCAGTGGGTCAGGCTGCCGACCACACCCCGCGGGAACAGCGGAACCCCCCGCTCACCCTTGAGGATCGGAGCCGGGTCGACGCCGAGCTTGCCCAGCGCCTGACGGGCACAGTGCCGAACGCTGACGAACTCGCGCCGCCGCTTCTCGACGGCCTTCGCGATCAGCGCGGCCTCGCTCGGGTGCGGCTGGAGTTCCGGCGGGTCGGCGAACAGTTCCGCATACTCCACACCTGCCGGGAGAATCTTCTCGATCACGCGCGTGCCGCCCTCATACGTTCCATCTCCGCCTCCTGCTCGGCGGTCACCTTGAAATGCCCGCCCCACTTGTTGAGCGTGCCCGGACCGTACTCCGGCACCGGCAGGATCTGCCGCAACAGCTTCTCCGGCAGCCCGCGGCGCTGCCACTCGCGCGGGTAGCCCAACGACACCTCCTCGAACCGGACCCCGTCATACCAGGTGGTGCGCGGGATGTGCAGGTGCCCGTAGACACTGCAGATCGCGTTGTACCGGGTGTGCCAGTCCGCCGTCCGTTCGGTGCCGCACCACAGCGAGAACTCCGGGTAGAACAGCACCCGCGTCGGTTCCCGGACCAGCGGGAAGTGGTTGATCAGCACCGTCGGGATGGACAGGTCGAGCGCGTCGAGGCGGGCCCGGGTCGTTTCCAGCCGGGCCGCGCACCAGGCGTCGCGGGTCGCGTACGGCTCCGAGGAGAGCAGGAACTCGTCGGTGGCGACGACGTTCTTGTCGCGGGCGTACTCGAGGGCCTCCTCCTTGGTCGCGGTGCCCTCGGGCCGGAACGTGTAGTCGTAGAGCAGGAACATCGGTACGAGCGTCGCCGGGCCACCCTCCCCGTCCCACACCGGGTACGGGTCCTCGGGGGTGAGCACGCCGAGTTCGCGGCACATCGTGACGAGGTAGTCGTACCGGGCGGCGCCGTGGATCTGCACCGGGTCCTTCGCCGTGGTCCACAGTTCGTGGTTGCCCGGCACCCAGATCACCTTCTCGAACCGGCCGCGCAGCGTCTTCAGCGCCCACGCGATGTCGTCGGTCTTCTCCGACACGTCACCGGCGAGGATCAGCCAGTCCTGCGGCGACTCCGGGTACAACTCCTCGGTGACGGGACGATTCCCCTTGTGCCCGACATGGATGTCGCTCACCGCCCACAGCTTGCGTGTCACGCCAACTACCTTCCCGTCCCACTCTTTCGCGCCTGGTTTCTCGACTGGATGTCGGCACCGCCGACCGAACGCTGACTGTCGGCACCGCCGACCGAACGCTGGATGTCGGCACCGCCGACGGCCCAGCGCCCCGATCGTGCCCGCAGCACGACCGCAAGCATCCGCAGCAGCATGAACACCGTCAGCCCCGTCCAGATTCCTGCCAGCCCCCAGTCGTACGCGAGCGAGAGCCAGATCGGCGGCAGGAATCCGACGACCGCGCAGGCCAGGGTGGCGTTCCGCAGGAACGCGGCGTCCCCGGCCCCGAGCAGCACCCCGTCGAGCGCGAACACCACACCCGCGACCGGCATGATCGCCACGAAGAACCACCAGATGACCGTGATCTGCTGCTGGACGTCGGCGTCGGGCGTGAACAGGGTCGGGACCACCCGATGGCCGAGCACGAAGACCGCGGCCAGCAGCAGCGCGAAGACGGTCGACCATCCGGTCAGCCTGCGGGCCAGCGCCCGCGCACCGGCGACCCGGCCCGCACCGAGCGCGGCACCGACCAGGGTCTGTGCGGCGATCGCCAGCGAATCGAGGGTCAGCGCGACGAGATTCCACAGCTGCAGCACCACCTGGTGCGCGGCCACGGAGGCGGCCCCGAACCGGGACGCCACCGCCGCGGCGGACAGGAAGCAGGCCTGAAACGCCAGGCTCCGCAGGATCAGGTCCCGACCGAGCACCACCTGGGCGCGCATCACCGAGGACCGGGGCCGCAGCGGGACCCCGGACCGAATCAGCGCCGCCGCGAAGCAGGACGCCGTCACCACCTGGCCAGCCACGTTCGCCACCGCCGACCCGACCAGTTCCATCCGCGGCGCCCCGAACAGCCCGTGCACCAGGATCGGGCAGGCCACCGCGGACAACGCGAGCCCGGCGAGGACGAACCGCAGTGGCCGCATCGTGTTCTGGACACCACGCATCCACCCGTTGCCCGCCATCGCGATCAGGATCATCGGTGCACCGAACACCGCGACGCGCAACCAGTCCGCCGCCTCCGCAGCGATGTCGGCGCCGCCCGCGATCAACGCGGTGACCGGTGCCGCCAGCACCTGCACGGCGACGATGATCCCGATCCCGATCGCGGCGGCCAGATAGGTGGCCTGCACGCCCTCCCCGACCGCGCCGCGTTCGTCCCCGGAGCCGTGCAGCCGGGACGCGCGCGCGGTCGTGCCGTACGACAGGAAGGTCAGCTGGGTGCTGACCTGCGCCAGGATCAACCCGCCGACCGCGAGACCCGCCAACGCGAGCGCGTTCAGGTGCCCGACGACGGCGATGTCGAACAGCAGGTACAGCGGCTCGGCGGCGAGCACGCCCAGCGCGGGCAGCGCCAACCCGAGGATCCGGCGGGTCGACGGCCGGTCGTCCGCCCGTACCTCGTCGCCGAGCGGGTCAGCCAACGGTCGCCAGCAGGTCCGTGATCACGTCGTCCGCCTCGCCCTCGGCCGTGTAGCCGGACGCGAAGCGGTGCCCGCCTCCGCCGAGCCGCGCCGCGACATCGGAGACGTCGATCGCCGACTTCGAGCGCAACGACACCGACCAGACGCCGGGTTCGTTCTCCTTGAGCACCGACGCGACCTCCGCTTCCGCGGTGGTGCGGACGATGTCGATGACGGACTCGATCTCCTCGGCGCCGAGTCCGGCGGTGTCCTGGTACCGGATCAGCGCGTACACCAGACCGCGTCCACCGGCGGCGTCCGGCACCAGCTGCGCCGACCCGAGCACGGTCGACAGCATTGGCAGCCATCCGAACGGGTGCGTGTCCAGCAGCCGGCGGGTGATGCCCGCCGAGTCGATGCCGGTGTCGATCAGGCGTTCGGCGAGCGCATGCGTGCCCGGCTGCACCCACCGGAACGACCCGGTGTCGGTGACCAGGCCAGCGAACAGGCAGTGTGCGATGTCCCGGTCGATCTCGACCCCCCACCGGTCGAACAGCCGGGTCAGCACGGCCGCGGTGGCCTCGGCCGAATCGTCGATCAGGTTGTGGTGCCCGTAGCGGGTATTCGACCGATGGTGGTCGATGACCAGCGTCACGCGGGCGGCGTCCAGCCGGTCACCGAGGCGCCCCAGCCTGCCGCGGCTGCCGCAGTCCACCGTCACGACCAGGTCCGCGACCTCGGCCACCTCGTCCGGCGGGACCAGCAGCGACACCCCGGGCAGGGTGCGCATCGACTCCGGAAGCACCGCGGGTTGCGCGAACGACACCTGCACCGGCGTGCCCCTGCGGTCGAGCGCCAACGCAAGCGCCAGCCCGCTGCCGATGGTGTCGGCGTCCGGTTGGACGTGGCACAGCACCGTCACCGAGGTGGCGTCCGACAGCAGGGTCACCGCGGTCGCGAGGTCGATGTCCCGCGACGGTTCCTGCGGCTGTGATGTCTGCGCGGTCACGGTCATTGCCCGGTCCTAGTCGGCGTCGCGGGCGTCGTCGTCGGCCGCGGCCCGTTGCTCCCGATACGGGTCCTCGTCGCCGGCGTGCGCCGCGCCCTCCCGCGCCTTCGCGACCTCGTCGTCGGCCGCGCGGGCCCGGGCCAGCAGTTCCTCCATGTGCCGGGCCGCGTCGGGGACGGTGTCCGCGACAAACGTCAGGGTCGGGGTGAACCGGACCCCGGTGCCCGCACCCACCTTCGACCGCAGCACCCCGGTCGCCTTCGCCAGGCCTGCCGCGGCACCCTCGTGGTCGGGTTCACTGCCGAGATCGACGCCGCGGACCGTGTAGAACACGGTCGCGTCGTGCAGGTCGGCGGTCACCTTCGCGTCGGTGATGGTGACGTAGTCGAGCCGCGGATCCTTGATCTCGTGGTCGATCGCCGATGCCACGATCGTCGCGATGCGCTTGGCGAGCTTGCGTGCCCGCGCCGGATCTGCCATGACCGGAGTCCCTTCTCACACGGCGGCGCCGGATCGCTCCTGACGGTGACGCCGCCGCCAACAATTGAAATACATGAAATACACCCTGGCCGGATGCCCGCATCAACCGGGGTTCAGTCCTCGGGGCCGAACAACCTGCGACGCGCGGACAGCAACTGCAGTTCCGGGCGGGCCGCGACCGCGCGCTCACAGGTGTCGAGGACCTCGGTGAGGTGCCCGACGTCGGCACTCGCCACCGCAACACCGATCTCGGCGCGGCGGTAGCGGTCCTGGTCACCGGTCTCCGCGACCGACACCCCGAACCGGGCAAGCGCGGCGATCACGGGCTTGACCACCGAACGCTTCTCCTTCAGGGACCGGACGTCACCGAGCAGCACGTCCAGTTCCAGGGCACCGAGATACAACCGGCCTCCACACGATCACGGGGTGCCCCGCGGGCCGGGCAGGCCCACGGGACACCCACGGTTGCGATCTAGTCGCGCGGCTTCTCGCGCAGCTCGTACGCCTCGATCACGTCACCGACCTTGATGTCGCTGTAGGTGACGGTCAGACCGCACTCGTAACCCTCGCGCACCTCGGTGGCGTCGTCCTTCTCCCGCTTCAGCGAGGAGATGGTGACCGTCTCCGCGACGACGACGTTGTCCCGCAGCAGGCGGGCCTTCGCGTTGCGCCGCATGATGCCGGAGGTGACCAGGCAGCCCGCGATGTTGCCGACCTTCGAGGACCGGAACATCGCACGGATCTCCGCCTTGCCGAGCTCGACCTCTTCGTAGACCGGCTTGAGCATGCCCTTGAGGGCCTTCTCGATCTCGTCGATGGCCTGGTAGATCACCGAGTAGTACCGGATGTCGACGCCCTCGCGGTTGGCGAGCTCGGTCGCCTTGCCCTCCGCGCGGACGTTGAAGCCGATGATGATCGCGTTCGACGCCGACGCCAGGTTGACGTTGGTCTCGGTGATGCCACCGACACCGCGGTCGATGACCCGCAGCTGCACCTCGTCGTCGATCTCGATCCCGAGCAGCGCCTCCTCGAGGGCCTCCACGGTGCCGGAGTTGTCGCCCTTGAGGATGAGGTTGAGCTCGTTGTGCTCCTTGAGCGCGGCATCCAGATCCTCGAGGCTGATCCGCTTGCGGCTGCGGGCCGCGAGCGCGTTGCGCTTGCGGGCGTTGCGCCGGTCCGCGATCTGCCGTGCGATCCGGTCCTCGTCGACGACGAGCAGGTTGTCGCCCGCACCGGGCACCGACGTGAAGCCGATGACCTGGACCGGACGCGACGGCAGCGCCTCGAGGACGTCGTCGCCGTGCTCGTCGACCATGCGGCGCACGCGACCGTAGGCGTCGCCCGCGACGATCGAGTCGCCGACCCGCAGGGTGCCGCGCTGGATGAGCACGGTCGCCACCGGGCCGCGGCCGCGGTCGAGGTGCGCCTCGATGGCGACACCCTGGGCGTCCATGTCCGGGTTGGCACGCAGGTCCAGCGACGCGTCCGCGGTGAGCAGGACCGCCTCGAGCAGGTGCTCGATGTTGGTGCCCTGCTTGGCGGAGATGTCGACGAACATGGTCTCGCCGCCGTACTCCTCGGCGACCAGGCCGTACTCGGTGAGCTGACCGCGGATCTTCGCCGGGTCGGCGCCCTCCTTGTCGATCTTGTTGACCGCGACCACGATCGGCACGTCGGCCGCCTGGGCGTGGTTGATCGCCTCGACCGTCTGCGGCATGACGCCGTCGTCGGCCGCGACGACCAGGATCGCGATGTCGGTGGCCTTCGCACCACGGGCACGCATGGCGGTGAACGCCTCGTGGCCCGGGGTGTCGATGAACGTCACCAGCCGCTCGACGCCGTCCAGCTCGGTCAGCACCTGGTAGGCGCCGATGTGCTGGGTGATGCCACCGGCCTCGCCCTCGCGGACGTTGGCCTTGCGGATCGTGTCCAGCAGGCGGGTCTTGCCGTGGTCGACGTGACCCATGACGGTGACCACCGGCGGACGCTGCTCGAGGTCCTCCTCGCCGCCCGCGTCCTCGCCGTAGGTGAGGTCGAACGACTCGAGGAGCTCGCGGTCCTCGTCCTCCGGGCTGACGACCTGGACGACGTAGTTCATCTCGCCGCCGAGCAGCTCAAGGGTCTCGTCGTTGACGGACTGCGTCGCCGTGACCATCTCGCCCAGGTTGAACAGCGCCTGGACCAGTGCCGACGGGTTGACGTCGATCTTCTCGGCGAAGTCCGACAGGGACGCACCGCGGGCGAGCCGGATGGTCTCGCCGTTGCCGCGGGGCAGCCGCACGCCGCCGACGGCGGGTGCCTGCATGGAGTCGTACTCTTGCCGCTTCTGCCGCTTCGACTTGCGGCCACGCCGGGGCGCGCCACCGGGACGACCGAACGCTCCTGCCGCGGCACCGCGCTGACCGGGGCGACCGCCGCCGCCGGGACGACCGCGGAAGCCTCCACCCGCGGGTGCGCCGGCACCGGGAGCACCCGGGGCGCCGCCGCCACCGCCGCGGTAGCCGCCGCCACCGCCGCCGCCGGGACGCCCACCCGGGCCGCCGGGACGGCCGCCGCCGGGGCGACCGGCGCCGGGCGCCGGACGGGACGAACGCGCGGGCATCGCGCCGGGATTCGGGCGCGGGGGCATCGAGCCGGGGCTCGGCCGCGGGCCGCCCTGGCCCGGAGCCGGACGGGGACCGCCGGGTCCCGCCTGGGGGCGCGGGGCGCCGGGAACCGGACGGGGACCTGCCTGGCCGGGACCCGGTCGCGGGCCGCCGGGCCGCGGCGCCGGGCGCGGTGCCGGACGCTCAGCCGGGGCCGACGAGTACGGGTTGTTGCCGACCCGCGGCGCCTTCGGTCCGGGCTTGGGGCCCGGTGCGGCCGGTCGCGGTGCCGGAGCCGCCGGAGCGGCGGGGGCCGCCGCTGCGGGTGCCGCCGGGGCCGGGGCGGGCGCCGGGGCCGGAGCCGCGGGCTTCGGGCCCGGGGTCGGCGGCTTGGGGGCCGCCGCAGCCGGGGTGGGCTGCGGGGTCGCCGCAGCGGGGGCCGGGGCGGCAGGAGCCGCCGGGGCCGGGGCTGCCGGCTTCGGGCCGGGACGGGGTCCGCCCGGCTTCGCGGTGGTGGCCGGCTTCGCGGCCTCCTGGCGCGCGGGAGCCGCCTCCCCCTTGGCCGACGGGAACGACTCCCGCAGCCGTCGCGCAACCGGCGCCTCCACGGTGGAGGACGCCGACTTCACGAATTCGCCCTGCTCCTTGAGCCGAGCGAGAAGTTCCTTGCTGGTGACACCGAGTTCCTTGGCCAACTCGTGCACGCGGGCCTTGCCTGCCACTGCTCTCCTCTACTGAGAGGTCGAGCGTGGCTGATGCCCGCACGACCTCGGGTTAACTCCGATGGACGATCATCGTTGGTGCTTCACGGTGTGCTCATGAGTGTGTTTGCCTGACTCTTCTCGAGAGATTGCCTGTGTTCCCGGGTACTGGTGGTGCCGTTGTTCGAGTACCGGGTTCACGAGGTACTGCTCTGTTGTGGATGCGGTTCGATCAGGTGATCGGTGCCGAGTACCTCCGCACCGATCGCGCGATCGAGGGCCGCCGTGTCCAGGCTTCCGGACACTCGCAGCGCCCTTCCGAACGCTCGACGCTTCTCCGCCTGGCTCAGGCACCGCCGGTCGGGATGCAACCACGCACCTCGACCGGGAAGCCTGCGCCGCGGATCGGGTACCAGCACCCAGCCCTCCGGCCCGGTCTGTTGCGCCACGATCCTCAGCAGTTCAGCGGCCGACGCGAGTTTCCGACATCCGACGCAGGTTCGCACCGGATGACCGGTGCGCGGGCGCGCGTCTGTCGAGTACTCATGCCGAGCCATTGACCACTCTACCGCTGTTGTCCACCGTTATCCGCACGGCGTCCTCTAGACGCGCGTCGGGGCAGGCCCGGAGGCGCCGCCACCGTCCTGGGCCGCGTCGCTGCGAATGTCGATCCGCCACCCGGTCAGCCGCGCAGCCAGCCGGGCGTTTTGCCCCTCTTTGCCGATGGCCAGCGACAACTGGAAGTCGGGCACCACCACTCGGGCGGCCCGCGCCTCGGCGTCGACGACTGTGACGGACACCACCTTCGACGGCGACAACGCGTTCCCGACGAACCTCGCCGGGTTCTCGTCGAAGTCGATGATGTCGATCTTCTCGCCCGCCAGCTCACTCATGACGTTGCGCACGCGTTGCCCCATCGGGCCGATGCAGGCACCCTTGGCGTTCAGTCCCTGCACCCGGGACCCGACCGCGATCTTGGACCGGTGCCCGGCCTCGCGGGCGACGGCGACGATCTCGACCGACCCGTCCGCGATCTCCGGAACCTCAAGTGCGAACAACTTCCGGACCAGGTTCGGGTGCGTGCGCGACAGGGTGATCTGCGGGCCGCGCTGCCCGCGGGTGACGCCGACGACGTAGCACTTGATCCGCTCGCCGTGCTCGTACACCTCGCCGGGAACCTGCTCGGCGGCAGGCAGGATGCCCTCGGCTCCGGTGGCCTCGCTGCCGATCCGGACGACGACGACACCCCTTGCGTTGGCCCGGGTGTCGCGCTGGATGACACCGCCGACGATCTCCCCCTCGTGGGTCGAGAACTCGCCGAAGCTCTTCTCATTCTCCGCGTCCCGCAGCCGCTGCAGGATCACCTGTCGCGCCGTGGTCGCGGCGATGCGCCCGAAGCCCTCCGGGGTGTCGTCCCACTCCTCGCCGACCCGGTTGCCGTCGACATCGACCTCGGTCGCCATCACCCGAACAAGACCGGACTTGGTGTCGACATCGATCCGGGCGTGCGGCTGATGCCCCTCGGTGTGCCGGTAGGCGGTCAGCAGCGCGCTCTTGATGGTCTCGATGATCGTGTCGACCGAGATCCCCTTGTCGTCCTCGATCGCGCGCAGCGCCGACATTTCGATATGCACTTGTCTATCCCTCCACCTGGAAATCATCGTCAGACTCGCCGGGCTCCGGCTCGTCGATCACGCCGGGGAGCGCACGGCCCGCGGCCACACCCCCCGCCAACTCGAGCTCCTGCGCGTTCGGCGTCGAGAACTCCACCTGCACCACGGCCGTGCGCACATCGGCGATGGCGATCTCCCGGACAACGGGCCCGCCCTTGGCTGGCACGACCAGGGCAACGACACCGTCACCGAGCACACCGACCCGGCCGAGCACCTTCTCGTCACCGATCTCGACCCGTACCCGCCTGCCCTGGGCGCGCCGCCAGTGTCTCGGCTCGGTGAGCGGACGGTCCACCCCCGGGGAGGTGACCTCAAGGGTGTACGGCGCCTCACCGAATTCGGTTGCGCTGTCCAGCCGGTCGGAGATCAGCCGACTCAGGTCCGCGACGGCGTCCAATCCGAGCCCGGCATCGCTGTCGACCATCACCCGAACGACACTCCGGCTGCCTGCCTTCGTGACCGTCACGTCCTCCAGGTCGTAGCCCTGGCGAGGGACGAGATCGGTAAGAAGCTCGATCACCCTCTCCTTCGACGGAACCGGCATCAGTAGAGCTCCTCGTTCAGTTGTGGTCGGATCAGTTGTGGTCGCTCGTCGGCGGCCTCGGGCAGCATTCGCCAGCCGCGGGGCGCGAGGATCTAGAATAACGCGGATTCGACGCCCCGGTGACCACGCCGCCCCTGCGCCTGAACGGGCACCCGGCCTGACAAGATGAGCGCCGTGCCCGCACCCTCGACTCTCCCGCCGCCGTCCGGCGCGGCTCCTCCCTCGTTCCCGGCACTGTCCCGACGCTCGGCGCTGAAGGTGGGCGCCCTGACCGTTGGTCTTGCCGCGGTCGCCGCCGCAGCGGGATGCGCGGGCGCGGACGATCATCCGGACGAACCCGACCCGCTGCTGGCCCCACTCGATGCGGCACGGCGGGACGCGGCCGCCGCACACGCCGCGGCCGCGGTCGCGCCGGAGCGAGCGGGTGCGCTCGCCGTCATCGCCACGGAACGCACCGCCCACGCGGACGCCCTTGCCGCCGAGATCACCCGCGCCGCGGGGCAGGATCCGTCGGTGGGCCCCGCGACCACCTCCGCGGCGCTGACCACCGCCCCCGCCGCACCCCCGTCGGTCGACGAGCTGCGCGGCATGCTGGCCGAATCTCAGCGCGGTGCAGCCACACTCGCCAGCACGCTGGACGGCCACCGGGCCGGTCTCGTCGGGTCGATCAGCGCGGCGGTCGCCGCGCAGCAGGCGGTGATGCTGCTATGACCTCCCCCACCACCCCCTCGGCGGCAACCCTCGGGCCGGAGCAGCAGGCCCTCGTCGACGCGCTGCGCGCCGAACACGCGGCGGTGTTCGCGTACGGCATCGTCGCCGCCTACTCGAACCCGACCCGGGCGGCGCAGGTCGCCGCGGACACCGCGGCGCACCGCGCGCGGCGGGACGCGACGATCGACGCACTGTCGGCCGCGAATGTCGATGCGCCTGGCGCGGAGCCGGGATACACGATCCCGTTCCCGGTCGCCGACCCGACGGCCGCGATCCAGTTGGCCGTGCAAATCGAGGCCGACACCGCGACCGCCTGGCGGTCGGTGATCGAACGCGCACAGTCCGAGCCCGTCCGGGCGGCCGCCGTCGACGCACTCACCGAATCCGCACTCCGGGCAGCCAGCTGGCGGGCCGTCCTCGGGGTCAACCCGCCGACGGTCGCGTTCCCCGGCCAGCCCTAACCGCGCTCCGCGCCCGTGCGTGATTTTTACCCCGCAAGGGGTAAAAATAACGCACGGCCGCGGCGCCCGGTCGCGGGGCCGTGACGATTATGAACTTGCCCCCGTCGGGCCCCAAGCCC
>NZ_JBHXNB010000010.1:0-8118 GCF_042720095.1 Rhodococcus sp. NPDC058505 | reverse complement strand
CCACTCCCGTTTTTCTTTTGCGGTCGTTGCAACGTTTATTGACCCACGCCGCCGGCTGCCCTCTCTACATCCCCCCCCCCCCAACCCACCCCCCCCCCACGGCGGCGGAGCCGGATCAGGTGCCCTTGACGTTCATGATCTGCCGCAGTTCGTGCACGATCCGGACCAGGTCACGGGCGTCCTCCATGACGACGTCGATGTCCTTGTACGCGTCCGGGATCTCGTCGACGAACTCGGCGCTGTCGCGGTACTCGATGCCGACCATCCGGGCTCGCAGGTCCGCCCGGGTGAACCGACGCTTGGCTTCGGTGCGGGAGAACCGCCGCCCCGCGCCGTGCGGGGCCGAGCAGAGTCCGTCCGCGTTGCCGAGCCCCTCGACGACGTACGACCGGGTCCCCATCGATCCGGGGATCACGGCGCGCACCCCGGCGTGGGCGTCGACGGCACCCTTGCGGGTGAGCCAGACCTGCTCGCCGCCGTGGACCTCCGGCTGCGTGTAATTGTGGTGGCAGTTGATCCGCTCGGCCTCCCGATGGTCGGCGGCGCCCATCCAGCGCGCGAACACCACCGCGAACCGGTCCATCATCTCGGCCCGGTTGAGGTAGGCGAACCGCTGCGCCCAGTGCAGGTCGGCCAGATAGCGGTCGAATTCGACGGTGCCCTCGGTCAGGTAGGCGAGATCCCGGTTCGGCAGGTCGACGTTGGCGCACGACCGCTGGGCGATCCGGATGTGGTGCTGCGCAATTCGATTGCCGACGCCACGGCTGCCGCTGTGCAGGAACAGCCACACCAGATCCTGCTCGTCGAGGCACAGCTCGATGAAATGGTTTCCGCCGCCGAGCGATCCGAGCTGCTCCCGCCACCGCGGCGAATGTGACAGGTCGACGCCGTCCGCATCGGCTCGATCCTCCAGTTCGGCGATCCGGGCGGCGGTGCAGCCCCAGCGGTGCACGTCGGCGTTGTAGTTCCCCGGCGAGAGCGGGATCGCCGATTCCACGGACTTGCGCAGCTCCGGCAATCCGGTGTGCGCCTTCGCGATCCGCACCTCGATGTCGGAGCGGGTGAACCCGGTGCGGACGGCGATCATCCCGCAGCCGATGTCGACACCGACCGCGGCCGGCATCACCGCGCCCCGGGTTGGGATCACGGTGCCGACCGCACTCCCCTTGCCCGCGTGCGCATCCGGCATCAGTGCAACGTGCGGATGGATGAACGGCATGGCGGCGGTCTGCCTGGCCTGCGCGAGCGTGGTCTGCTCGAGCTGCGACGCCCAGCTCAGCAGGGCGGGGCCCACCCGGGTCGGGGGCATGACGAGCATCTCCTCTGGTCGGATCGGAGCACCCGGCCGACGGCGACGCCGTCGGCCGGGCGAGGGCGGGGTGCACCTCGCACCCTGCCACGACCCGGGCCACGCCCGCATCGGGATTTCGTCAGTCGCGCTCGGCTCCGGCGCCCGTGCGTCCCGGCATGAACAGCGCCGCGACGACCGCCACCGCGACCGCGGCCGCACCGACCAGCAGCGCGGGCCGGAGAGCGTCGGCGTACCCGGTCGGGGTGAGCGCACCGCCGCTGCCCAGGAACACCGCGGTCAGGATCGCGACGCCGAGGGCGACGCCGACCTCGCGGATCGTCGAGTTCACCGAGCTGGCGGTGGCGTGGTCGTCGTCCGGCATGTCGACAAGCACCGCGGTCGCGCTTGGCGCGAAGGTCAGGCCCATGCCGATCCCCGCCATCGCGAGTGCGGGCACCATCGCCGGATACCCCGTGCCCGCCTCGAAGACGAACGCCATCCACACCAGCGACGCGGCCTGCAGGGTGAGGCCGGCCACCAGCAGGGTCCGGAGCCCGAGCCGCGGCGCGAGAAGGCCGGCGATCGGCGCCACGATCATCGGTGCCGCGGTCCACGGCAGGGTCCGCAGGCCGGCCTCGAACGGGGTGTAGCCCATGACGATCTGCAGGTACTGCGACAGCAGGAAGACCGACCCGAACATGCCGAGCGTGAACATCAGGCCGATCACGTTGGCGACCGTGAAACTGCGCGACCGGAACATCCGGGTCGGCATCACCGGGCTGTCGGTGCGCATCTCGCGAATCACGAACGCGGACAGCGCGATCACCGCGAGGACGAGAGTTCCCAGCACGGTGGCCGAGGCCCACCCGTCGTCGTTGCCGTGCACGATGCCCCACACCGCGAGGAAAACACCGGCACCGGCGAGCGCGACTCCGGGCAGGTCGAGCGGCTGCCGCCTACCGTGCGACTCGCCGAGAGCGTAGAGCGCCAGCGGCACCGCGATCACCGCGACCGGAACGTTGATCCAGAAGATGGCCTGCCAGGACACGCCGTCGACGACGGCGCCGCCGACCACCGGGCCGAGCGCAACCCCGAGCCCGGACACCCCGCCCCACATGCCGATGGCAAGGGCCCGCTTGGACGCGGGCACCGCTCCGGCGAGCAGGGTCAGCGACAGCGGCATGATCGCGGCCGCGCCGACACCCTGCACGGCCCGGGCCGCGATCAGCATGCCCGCCGTCGTCGACAGCGCGGATGCGACGGACGCCAGCGCGAAAAGGACGATGCCCCAGATGAACACGCGTCGCCTCCCCCACCGGTCACCGAGGCCGGCAGCGGAGAGCATCAGAGTCGCAAACGCGAGGGTGTAGGCGTTGAGGAACCACTGCAGCTGCCCGACCGATGCGTTCAGATCGGCCTGCACCACGGGCAGCGCGCTGGTCATCACGAGGTTGTCGAGGGTCGCCATGAACATCGGCAGCGACGCGGCGAGCATCGCCAGCCACAGCGGAACGCGGCGCGGGCGGGCTGGCGCGGACCCGCCCCGTACTGCGGTGCGGTGATCGGTGGTTGTCGTCATCAGTTCTCCCTTGGCGGTGCACGGAGCGGGCTGGAGGGGCGGCGAGGCCGCTAGTAAGCATTGACTGATTACTTAACGCGATCCGACGCTAAGGCATCGACTGATAACCTGTCAACATGTCTGCGACGAACGGCCCCCGGCCCACCACCCGGATGAACGCCGCGGACCGCCGCGAACTGGTTCTCACCGCGGCGACGACGGCGTTCGCGCGCGGCGGCTTCTCCGGAACGAGCACCGACGCGGTCGCCAGACTGGCCGAGGTGTCCCAGCCCTACGTGGTGCGAATGTTCGGCACCAAGGCCGAACTATTCCGGGCGGTGTTCGCGCGCGCGCTGGACCGGATCGTCGAGGTGTTCGACGCCGAACTAGATCGGATCGCGGCGGAACCCGACGCACCGTCGCCCGAGGACGAGGCGTTCTGGACCCGCCTCGGCTCCGCGTACGGAAACCTCGTCGCCGACGGGGACCTGCTGCTGGTGATGATGCACGGCTTCTCCGCGTCCGGGACCGAGGAGATCGGCACCCAGGCGCGGTCGGCGATGTCGCGGATCTACACCCTGATCCGCACTCGGACCGGCTGCCCGCCGGACCAGGCGCGGGCGTTCATCGCCAACGGAATGCTGCTCAACGTCCTGCTGGCGATGCGCGCCCCCGAGCACGCCGAGGACGACCCGGCCCTCGCCGAGCTGTCCGCCTGCGCGTTCGGCGACACCCTGCACGCCGCGCTCGGGTGCGCCGCGGCAGGCACGCCCACCGAAGGGGAGAACGACCCGACGTGACGCCCGACACTCTAGGGTCGACGGTGTGACGGACACGGATGCCGACCTCGCGCGGCGCATCGAGAAGCTCGAACAGGTCGAGGCGATCAAGGCCCTCAAGCACCGCTACTGGCGGGCCTGCGACGCGAAGGACCCGACCACCTTCCGCGACTGCTTCATCCGCGTTGGTGCGCGGATCGACTACGGCAGGCTCGGCGCGTTCGACGACGCGGACCCGATGGCGGCGATCTTTGCGAAGGTGGCCCTGCACACCGTCGACGGCAAGCACGTCATCTTCGACATGCACCACGGCATGCACCCCGAGATCACCCTGACCGGCCCGAACAGCGCCACCGGGCGATGGACGCTGCGGTTCCGGCAGGTCAACCTCCTCGATCGCACCGAGAAGGTCGTGACCGGCGAGTACGACGACGAGTACCTCATCGAGGAAGGACAGTGGCGGATGTCGGCGTGTCGATTCACCGAGACCTGGGCGATGGTGCGTCCGCTCCCCGACGGCACGACGGTGACCGAGGGCGCGTTCGCGGGGGTGGCGCGATGACCGACCGGAAGATCGCCTTGGTGACCGGCGCGAGCCGGAGCGTCGGCAAGGGCATCGCGCTCGCCCTCGGCTCGGACGGCTGGACGGTGTACGTCACCGCGCGCGGGGAGGTCGGCGCCGGCGGCAAGCTCGACCGGACGGCCGCGGAGATCACCGAACGCGGCGGCGAGGGCATCGCGGTGCAGTGCGACCACACCGACGACACCCAGATCGAGAAGCTGTTCGCGCGGATCGCCGAGGAGCAGGGCGGGCGACTGGACCTGCTCATCAACAACGTCTGGGCCGGTCCCGCGGACGGCTACGCGGGCTTTTCGCAGCCGTTCTGGCAGCGGCCGATCGACGACTGGGACACCCTGATCGGGCTCGGCCTGCGCGCGCACTACGTCGCGAGCGTCGAGGCGGCGAAGTTGATGGTGCCGCGGGGCAGCGGGCTGATCGGCAACATCTCTTCGTTCGGCAGCCGCGGCCACCTGCACTCGGTGCTGTACGGGATGTCGAAGGCCGGGCTCGACAAGATGGCCTCGGACATGGGCGCCGAACTGAAGGGCACCGGCGTCACGGCGTTGAGCTTCTGGCTCGGGCTGATCCGCAACGAGCGCATGGTCGCCAGCGGCATGACCGATTTCGAGGGATTCTCCCTCGCGGACGCCGAGTCCCCCGAGTTCGTCGGCCGGGTGATCGTCGCCCTGGCCAACGACCCGAAGGTGGGCGACCGCAGCGGCCGCACCCTGATCACCGCGGAGACCGCCCTCGAGTACGGCGTCACCGACGTCGACGGCGGGCAGCCGGTGTCGCACCGGGCCGCGTTCGGGGGTGGCGCGCTCTACTGACGGAACCGCACCACGATTCGGGTCCGCGGCGCGACGCGGACCCGGATCGCTGCAACGATCGGATACCTACCCTATCGAGCAGAGGATCCGGCCCATGCGAGTCAAACCCACACCGTGGCTCGGCATCGGCGTAGTCGTGGCGTATGTCGCCCTCGGCTTCGTCACCCAACAGATCTTCGACGTCGACTACACCACCCTCGGCGACAGCACCGACACGCTGCTGCGGGGGGTGGTGTACCCGATCGGGATCGGAGCCGTATTCGCGGCACTCCTGACAACCTGGCTCGGCTGGTGGCGACCGGCCATGCTCGAGACCCGCCGCAGCCACAGCCGCTGGGCCGCGCTGCCGCCGGCGCTGCTCGTCGCAGCGGCCGTCGTCTCGTTGGCTGGCACCCAGTTCGGCCCGCTCGGCGGCGGCTACCTCGCCACCCTGGCTGTGGCGATGCTCATCGTCGGGTTCACAGAGGAACTGATCTGCCGGGGAGTGGCCGTTGTCGGCTACCGCGGTGGACTCGCCGAGGTGTGGGTATGGCTGCTGAGCTCCGCAGCATTCGGGTTGATGCACGCCACGAACGCACTTCAGGGCCAGAGCGGCCGCGACACCGCCGTGCAGGTCGGAATGACGTTCGTCCTCGGATCGACGTTTTACATGGTCCGCCGGATTACCGGGTCACTGGTGTGGGCGATGCTGCTGCACGCGTTGTGGGACTTCGCCTCGCTCGCGACCACCCACGAGGACGCACGCACCGCGACGCTGGTCGGCCTGTTGACCGCCTGCACGGTCATCGCCACCCTGCTCCTGGTGGGCCTGGTGGTCCGGGACCGCGAACCCGTCGCGGTCGTCGACCGACCGGGAATCCGCTGACTGGCGCCTCGGTCGCGGCGGGCGCACGATGGATTCGTGACCACCGACGGGTCGGCGCAGGCGATGCTGACGCACGCGGACGGGCGTGGCGGCGTCTCGCGCTGGGACCTGTCCGCGGACCGGCCCCGCGTCACGATCGGCCGCTCCCCCGACTCCGACCTGCCGCTCACCGACGACCAGGTGTCCCGGCTGCACGCGGTCCTCGAATGCGTTGCCGGGCACTGGACGATCGTCGACGACGGCCTCTCCCGCAACGGGACGTTCGTCAACGGGGATCGGATCACCGGCCGACGACGCCTTCGCCCCGGCGACGCCATCCGGGTCGGCGGGACGGCGTTCACCTTCCAGGAGTTCGGCGCCGCCGCGGAGGAGGCGACGATGGTCGCCGGGTCCGCACCGACCGTGCGCAGCCTGACGCAGACGCAGCGGTCCGTCCTTGTCGCACTCTGCCGACCGTTCAAACACGGCGCTGCGTTCGCGAATCCGGCGTCGAATCAGCAAATCGCCGACGAACTGTTTCTCACGGTCGACACCGTCAAGGCGCACCTGCGGACCCTGTTCGGCAAGTTCGGCGTCGAGGACCTCCCGCAAAACCAGAAGCGGGTCGCGCTCGCGGAACGCGCATTGCACAGCGGGATCGTCACGACCCGCGATCTGTGAGCGCCCGACCCGCGCCCTCACACCGCGGGCGCCACCAGCGCACCGCCGACGCGGGTGACGAGCGAGTCGAGTGCCGCCGCCACCTCGGGAACGCGTTCAAGGATCACCGAGTGCCCCGCGCCGTCCACCCGAACCAGTTCCGACAGCGGTAGCCGCTCGGCGAGGGACATCGAGTGCGAGAACGGGGTCATCAGGTCCGCCGAGCCGCACAGCACCAGCGACGGCACCGACGCAATCAGCGGCACCGCGGCGAACTCGTCGAAGCCGACGAACGCCTGCAGGAACCGGGACATCGTGACTACCGACGTGTTCCCCGCCATCGCCGCGGCCACCGCAAGAACCCGCGGATCGAGCCCGCGACTCCCCCCGAACCGCATCAGCGCCGCGGCAGCACCGCAGCCGACCCGTTTCGTTCCTGCTGTCGCCCGTGGTGCCAACCGGACCGCGGTGTGGAACGCGGACAGCGCCGGGCTTCGGAGCATCCGCCCGAGCCCCACCTCGGCGAGTCCGCCTGCGGCGGTGGAGATCAGCGCCACCGCGGCAAGCCGAGTCGACGCGAGGGTCGGGTTCTGACGGACACACGCCATCGCGACCATCCCGCCCATCGAATGACCGATCAGGACCACCGGACCGTGCGGGACCCGGGTTCCGATCACCGTGCCCAGGTCTCGGCCGAGCCGATCGATGGTGTAGCTGTCCGGCGCCGCATGCCCCGACCGCCCGTGCCCGCGATGGTCGTAGAACACCATCCGCACCCCCGGTCCCCAGGATCCGCTCAGCCGGTCACGGAGCGGATGCCAGGATTCCGACCGCAGGCAGTGTCCGTGCGCGAACACGGCGGTGACCGGGGCGGTCACCGGCCCGTACTCGCGGACCGAGAGCGGGACGCCGTCGTCCGTGACCACGGTGGCATGGCGACCGGAAGGCTGGTTCGACATGGCGTCCCTCCTCGTTACCCGTCAGTGGGTGTATCGCACCGGTTCGGCGATTCCTTACACGTCGCCGGTGCGGGCGTGCCGCCGCCGCCGAAACCAATCCCACCGGGGCCCGCCTGAATTCCGGGGGTCGCGATCGGGCCGACGGCGGCGCCGCCCACCCCCGCGTTGAAGGAGTTGCCGTCCCCGGGGAACGGGAGGCCCTGGCCGCCGATCCCGGACGGAAGCTGCGCGGCGGCGACGCCCGCACCGGCGGACAGCAGGAAGCCGGTGGCGGCGATCGCGGTGATCGAGCGTCGAACGTTGGTGGAGAACATGTTTCGATCCTTACGGTGGTGGGCCTGCCGCAGCTGTCTGCGTCGGCCAGGATGGTCAGTCGGTGGTGCAGAACGGCCAGTAGAACGGGCAGTCCGAGACGTCCTCCGCGACCTCGGTGGCGGCGGACGCGGCTCCGGCGTCCGACCGCTGATTGCTGGGCGCGGTGGTGGTGGCCGCGGCCGATGGTTCCGCCGAGGCGGCACCCGCCCCGCAGGCGGCCGCGGCGGCGACGATCGCCGCGGCGGC
The DNA here is from genome assembly GCF_042720095.1 of Rhodococcus sp. NPDC058505. Taxonomy (NCBI): domain Bacteria; kingdom Bacillati; phylum Actinomycetota; class Actinomycetes; order Mycobacteriales; family Nocardiaceae; genus Rhodococcus; species Rhodococcus sp. NPDC058505. The sequence continues at coordinate 74 of NZ_JBHXNB010000010.1, read as the reverse complement.
AAGAACTCGAATGATGGTGCTCGACATGGTTTCCCTCGAAGTCGGTCGTTCGGGTCCCCGGCCCGGCGCCTGCA